>JAGKWY010000120.1 GCA_021151625.1 Gammaproteobacteria bacterium
TTAGAGTAAACCCACGTCCGACGTGGGTTGTTGTACTTTGGCATGTTAGCACCTCTTTCATATTGAAAAGAGGTGTCCACTAAAGCGGGGGAAGTTCAATCTGCATTGGTGAGCGTTGTTATTCCCCAGGATTTTAGTAAGCCCGCTGCGGCATTACTTGATGGTTGTTTTATTTCCAGTTTCCAGATGCCATTGGGGGTTTCTCCATTCAATGGGACAAACATTTCATTGAAACCGAAATCACCTGGTGCGCTACCATTGATCTGCGATTCCCAGAATGGGAGGCTGGTTAATGCAATGCGTGTCCCGGTTGGGGACTGCAATATTATTGTTGGAGTGCTAAAAAGTGGGATGCGCATATCCAAATGCAATTTGAAATATTTTGCGTTTACTTGCAGTCCTTGAATTGCCAATTCGCTGGTAACTATTTCACTACTGGTTGCGGGAATTTTTAAATTGGGCTTGGTCTCGGTTCGGGTAACAACAGGTTGACCAATTAAATAATTAAATGAGTGGGTACTGGTCTTTTGTTGCAGGGTATAAGGGTCTATGTAGTTAAGCTTTGCCTGCAGTTCGAGTGCACTACCGCATGGCGTATTCGCTGTCAGGGTAATCCGTGGATTAATAGTGGTGGATGACTCGGCATCCACCACTAATGTAGCTGGTTCATTATTATCAACCGTGATACCGGGTGTTGTGCTGCTGATTTCGGTTTTTATATCGGTAATTTTTAGCGCGCTATTATTGCGCACTAGCATTTGTGCGCCGAGGTTAGTTCCCGGCTGGATTATGTCATTGCCCTGAGTGCCAAATAGCTGTGGATTATCCAGCGTCAGTGATCCCGGCAGAATATCCTGTGCAATAAAACTGCGGCGAAACACATCGGCGTGGGGTCCCTGCGGATGTAGTTGCTGCGCGCTCAAAACAATCGCTTTGGCCATTTCCTCCATGGTGACATCGCTGCCCAAACCAAAATGTGCTTCCAAAATGAGTCGGTCGACCTCTTCCCGTGCAATGCCTTTTTTCATCAGTTCGCGCAAGGAATTGTAGAGCGGTGCAGACCAGAGTTCATCGGAGTAATGATCGCCCACTTTTTCATGGGCTTGATAAGTTTTCCCTTTGAGGTGGCGGGTATCGGTGCGCGTTAATAAGCGTCCATCGGGCCAGCAGGAATTAAAGGCAATCCAGTTACCCATTCGTTCCGGATAAAAAATGGCACCGTTGGTGGTGGTCAGGTTGTAAGAAGCTGACCAATAATCTGCAAAGCCCTCACCCATGGCACCAGTGTCGCCGCCGTACCAACCGGGGTTAATGGAGAAATGAATCGCATGGCCGTACTCATGCAAAATTACATCGGCATCTTCTGCCATGGCTGGGCAACCTGTTGCAACACCGAATGAAATTGCATTGTCGAAACTGTTATAGAACGCATTGTGCACACCAAATGCACCCTGTGCGTCCACACTAATGGGCGCATATTGAATTCCTGTTGCTTGTGTAAAACCGAGCGATTGAATATAGCGCTGGCTTTGGTCGAGATGAAAATAGGCCATTACATCCTGAAACGCAGATTCATTGCGCTTTGCTCGCCAGTTGCCATCTGTCGTGGTGCTAGGAACTGTCTCAGGGGATTCATTATCCTCAATGGTGACCCAGGGACCTCGAAGTTGATAAATACCTTCGGCGAGCGTTATATCGCGCAGCGGTCGCTCAACATAAGCTGCCGTAAAATCTTCCAGTGGCGAGTTAATACTTAGCTCAATTTTTTGCAGCGCGGTTATTGGGTCAGGGTCAAATAGCAATGCAGTTCCATTGGTGCGGGCTTCATTGGTTGCGGTGCTATTTTCAGCAGCAATTTTTTTGCGTTGTTGGTTTTTGTTATTTAATGCAGCGAGCGCGGATTGATAGCTCTGCGGGTTGTGATTTTTTTTTAATTCAGCGGGATTTAATTGGCGTTGGAAATCATCGGGCATAAAGGCGGGGGTGTCCAGGCGTTCAATGCTGAGGAGTTCGCCGCTATGTGCATCGACGGTGTACTCCCAATTGCCTGGCTGGCGGTTGGTAATCAGGTTGATGCGATAGACCAGGCGCAACTGGCCTGAGGCTTCCGCATAGACCAGGCGTGCGCGCGGTTTTGAGCGCAGTACACTGCCTGCCAGCTGATGTTGCCAAATATTCTGGAGTGCTACCTGTGTACCAATGACGGGTGGTTTTACCGCTCCATTAGACGGTGTTGCAAGGAGTATTTGGGTATTGTTGTAGACCCGGATTACGGTATTGGTTTTTGCATCCACGCTGACAATTATTTCTGCGCGGTCTACCGGCAAATCGTTGTATGTCTGTTGAAAGCGGTAATGGCGCGAATAAAGGCTGGGCTGTTGTTCACTGAATTTTAATGTTTCTGGTGCAGTCAGTTGATAGCGCTGGGCATGGCTAATCAAAAAGTTGTGCGCTGAGGTTTCGTCAGTAATATTGGTGTGGGTAAAGAATTCCTGGTGTGTATCCAGTTTGGTATTGGGGGGAGCTGCATGTGCTATTAGAGAAACCAAATTCAAGGGGATAAGTGCAACTAGAAAAAGTGGTGCCAGAGAAAATAATTTATGGGTAGATTTTTTTGCGTGTGATTCCTGGGAAATCCTGAACAAGATGCATTTCATTGCTGATTCCTTTTCCATGCTGTTATTGACGTAAAGCAGCGGCTGCTAGCGCCGCTCATTAACTAGCGTCGCTAACTATAGTCGGAGAATGAGATGGGCACCATTAGGTAATATTTATCTGGTTTGGCATGCAAAATCTGTATGCAAATGTATCAATAAATACTATGTCGTTCAGCGGTGGGGAGTGGAGGTTATTCCCACACGAGGGCTTCACTATTTTGTGCAATTACATTCAATTCTTGATCCTGAATCATGCCTTGCAAATTGCTCCCGATTTCCTGGTGCAGGTCAGTGGTGCGGGTGGTACTGGTGGCAGTGAGGCCAACACTGCGGTTGCGGCCGGATTTTTTGGCTGCGTAGAGCGCATGGTCGGCGACGTCGATGACTTGTTCCCAACTTAATGCCATGGGCACTTCGCGCAGGAAAGGGAAACAGGCAAAACCGATAGAACAGGTTTTTTTCAAATCCGATCCATCGGGCAATTTAAATGTGTGTTCAGCAATAGTTTTGCGAATGCGCTCAGCCATCAGTGGTGCATCTTCGCGATCGGCAAAGCGGCTCACCACTAAAAACTCTTCACCGCCCCAGCGCACCACACAATCGGATTCGCGACATACATGGGTGAGTAAATCCGACAATTGAATCAACAATTGATCGCCCGCAGTGTGGCCGTAAATGTCATTGACCGATTTAAAATGATCCACATCCAGAATAAAAAAGGTGAGATCCGGGCTGGGTTTTTTGCGTGGTTCTTTGGAAAAGGTCGCGTTGTATTCGCGCTGTACCTTGGCGGTGTCCATGGGCATTAATTTTTGCAAATAGCGACGATTGCTTAAGCCGGTTAATGGGTCAGACAAACTAATCGCCTCCAGCTGCGCATAGGCACTTTCCAGTTCGCTATTTTTGCTGCGTAATTCTGCCGTGCGCTCAGTAACTTTCTGCTCCAGCTCATGGCTAATTTGTTGGGCGACCAGAACTTTTTGGTGTTGATTGCGCACGAACATTAACAGCAATCCAAGAATAAACGCCGCATAAATACTGTAGGCCCACCAGGTCTTCCAGGGCGGTGGCAGTACGATTAATTGAATGCTGTGTCCCTGCTCATTCCAGATGCCGTCATTGTTGCTCGCCTTCACCCGGAATTGATAAGTGCCGGCGGGTAAGTTGGTGTAGAGCGCGGTACGCTGGTTGCCCACGGTGCGCCATTGATCGTCAAAACCTTCCAGCATGTAGGCGTACAGATTTTTTTCTGACTCGCGATAATTCAGCGCTGCAAAGCTGAAGGAGATCATCGACTGGGTGTAGTCCAAAGTGATGGACGTAGTCTGGGTGATGGAGCGGGTTAGAAGGTTGTCTGCTCCGTTAACAGCGACCTTTTCAGTAAACAGGCGGAAATCGGTCAGCGCGATATTAGGCGCGACTTTATTTTGATAATTATCGAGTTGGTTTACATCAAAGACATACAAACCATTGCGCGAGCCGAAGGCGATGGCGCCTGCACTGGTTACCAGCCCGGCGCCGGTTGCTACTCCGCCGATCAACTGGCCATTAATACGAGTGTAGTTTTTTACCACAAGGGTATCGGGATTAAAGCGCACTATGCCGTTGTTGGTGCCCAACCATAAATTGCCGTGGCTATCTTCCAGAATCGCGCGTATGCCCTGGTCGGCAAAACCGTTGCGGGTGTTGTAGAGGGTGAAATCATCTGTTTCCGGATGATAGAGGTGAAGGCCCATATCGGTACCAAACCAAAGGCGTCCCTTGGCATCTTCACGGATTGATAGCACTGAGCCATTGGCCAGGCTGCGCGGATTTTTGGCGTCGGGCATATAGCGTTTGAAGGCGCCGGTGGTACGGTCCAGCAGGTTGAGGCCGTAAGCCGAGCCGGCCCAGAGACGCCCCTGGGAATCTTCGTAGGAAACCCAGGTTACGGAACTGGAGATACTGTCCGGCTTGGCGTCATCGTGTGAGTAAAACTGATACTTGCCGGTTGTTGGGTCAAAGCGGGTCAAACCGTTGTAGTGGGTGCTAAACCAGAGGTTATGGGTGCGATCTTCAAAAATATTCCACACCATCAGGTCATTTAACTTGTCGCCACTGGCTTCGCCGCGCTTACTTTGATCCGGGTCTACCGGCAATGTGTCAAAGCGATCTGTTGCAGGGTTGTATTTCTGCACCCCCGAGCCCCAGGTGCCAAACAGTAAATTGCCCTGCGAATCCATCCGGCCGCTCAGGACTGCAGTGGTGGCTACACGTGAGTCATCGCCGGTGGTGTGCTTGTAGTGGGTAAACAGATCTGTTTTCGGGTCCAGGCGCGATATGCCGCCCGACCCCAACCAGAAGTTGCCTGCTCTATCCTCGACTATGGCTTCCACATTATTGTCGTAGGGCCCCAGGTTTTCAGTCAGCGATTTTTGATAAACCCTTACTGCCGTGCTGGAACGGTCATAAATATGTACGCCCGAAGGGTAGGTGCCGATCCAGAGGTCACCAGTGCGATCTTCGTAAATGCGGCGAATGGTATTGCTAATCAAGCGGCCTGCACCGCCATCACCGCGCTCAAAGTGAATCCAGTTATCTTGTGCCTCGTTATACAGGCTGATGCCTGCGCCATCACTACCAGTCCAAACCCAACCGTTGCGGTCCACATAAATCTGGCGCGAAAAGTTATTGCCCAGGCTGTCCGGATCCTTGGGGTCGTATTGATAGTTGATGAATTCACCAGTGTTTTGATCCAGTCGGTAGATGCCGTTGTCGCTGCCAATCCAGACGCGTTTGGAATGGTCTACCGCAATGGTGCGAATGCTATTTTCCAGTACCGATTTGGGGTTGTCAGGATTGGGGATATGTTGGGTGAATTTTTGCTCGGCAAGGTTCATCTGTGTCAGGCCGGTTTCTTGCCCCAGCCAGACTTTGCCCTCGGCATCCACAACTATGTCGCTAATTTGGTTGCTGGGTAAACCGCCTGTTTGCTGGTTGAGAATCGCCAGTTGTTCGCTAATCGGGTCAAGGATTCCGAGTCCATTTGCAGTTCCTACCAGGATTTTCCCATCGCTATTTTCAGCAATCGCATTAACGGCACCGCCGGCATCGAGCATGGCATCCAGGCTTTTGATTGGTACCAGGACTTCGTAGTTGCGATCATAGCGATAGAGGCCGGAACGAGTCGCCGCCCAGAGGTTGTGTTGCTTGTCCTCCAATAAATCCAGCACCTGGTTTACCGCTTCGGTTTTGCTCAGGTCGTGCGGATCTTTGGCGGCGGGAATCGGCAGGAATTCATAACCGTCGTAGCGCAGCAAGGCATTGCGTCCACCCAACCACATAAATCCCTGGTAGTCCTGCAATATGGCTTCTACCTCGCCCAGGGCAATATCCTGGTTCTGCATGATGTTGCGGAAGTGGATGTTTTTTGGGTAGGCCTCGCCCTGGGCCGCCGCGCCGGTTTGCGTGGCGAATGCAAGTGCGCTTAGAAATATATAGGCAATGAACAGTCTGCCGCTGTTGGCGGAAGAGAGCAGGCGCACGAGTCGAGCTAGAGCAGAAAATGGTGGAATCATTTTTATTTATGGAATTGGTGAAACCAGACAGCTGTTTTATGGTGAGTAAGACTATTTATAGCAGCTGTTGGTGATTTCGCACGCCGGATTTTCGTTCATTTTGAGCGACTTAGCGTTTCTCCTGATCCCGCAAGTAAGCCACCAATGCATTGGCATGCCCATGCCCCATCCCGTGTTCGCTCTTGAGCCAGTTCACCATCTCCATATGTTTCAGGTCTTTTTGTTGCCTGAGCAATTTGAACCAGTGTTCAACCGGCTGACCGTATTTGGTTTCGATGGAGGGAAAGTAAGATGCGGGACCTTTTACTTTTTCGGTGGCGGACATGTGGAACTCCTGCGAGTGTGATGATTGGGATGGATTTATCACATAGTCGAGTCAATGGCTTTTGATTCGACAGGAGAAGTTAAAAAATTGTTTACCGCCAATTGAAGGCTAATTTTTTTACTACCACATAATAAAAAGTCGAGTCATTTCTGACTCGACTTTTTATTTCCCATATTATGTATTTACAGCGGCACAGCAGGTTTTATTTTGCCGCAACAGCGCGCTGGCGAATTGCAAACAACCCGAACGTACCCAGAAGCATCAGCACCATCGAACTTGATTCAGGTACATCATGTGGTGGCTTGCAACTATCGCAGTCCCTCAGGCTCCATTCTTCAAAAGAGCCGTCGGCGTGATACGGGTTGCCAAAATAACTATAGAAAGTGACGTAGTCATTAGCGTTAACTCCGGCGAAATTGCTCTCCAGTATATACATCGCCATATCGCTTTGACCGTTGCCTGAAGTGCGTGCGCCGTCCAGATTCACGGTGACATCGCCATCGCTGCCGACATCCATATCATAGCGTTTGGTTCCCAAGGTATTCAGGTTGTTGGAAAAGGGTGCAGTGAGCGCGGTAGCACTGGTAAAGATTTGCACGCTGTTCAGGCTAATCAAGCGTTTGCTCGCATCCTTTTTATCATTGGGGTCATCAAGATCCAGTAAAAATTCGTAGTAACCCATTCCGTCAAGGTTTACATAAATCAGGTCTGAAAATTGTATTGAGTGAGTCCAAACCCCGGTCTTTTCATCAAATTTGGGTTGGCTCGCATTGGCATAGTCAGCGTTATAACCTTGCTCGCTGCCAGTTGGTGTTGAGCTGTTTTTGCCTTGAATTCTCAGGAATGGCTCGAATACGCCCGTCCCTGTAGGTTGGGTGTCTATACGCGTATAGATGGTTCCGTTGGCCGTGCCCGAATCGTAGGCGGCCCCTGCGGAGATCAAATCGATAACAGTGGCTGACGCTGATGTGGCAATGAGTAGTTGTGCGATTGCAACTGCAAAAGTTGCAGTGATTTTAGAGCACAACGTCGTGCGAAAGGTTGTTTTTGCATGGGTTGATGTTGTGTTGAGCGAAGCTTTCATAGCAAGAACTCCTTAATACTTAGACTGGTACTTGCATCGGTGACTTAAACCTTCAGGCGTTTAAATCATTATTTTTAACGCAAATGCCATTCCATGGCACCTAAGTCATTGTTTTTGCTTGCTGAGGGATTATTTTGTGAGGCGAGGCGAGGTCGATCTGTATGTTTTTTCGACAATTTGGGGCCGTTCGTTAGGCGGGATTGGTCCTTGGTCGCTAAGTCTGTAGGTCAGTCACTATCTCCCAGATCGTCCCAAAAGCCTGTGCTACCTTCTTTTTCTTTGCCCAGTTTTCTTAAAATATCCCGCTCTGGTTCGTAATATCGGTAACGGCAATAAAGTGCGATCACCAAGGCAATAGTTGTAGCGATATTTAGAATAAATACATCCAGAAAAGTGGCTCCAGCACCCAGAAGTTTTGGAATATCAACATTACCTAATTTAAATTGCTCCAATCCTCGACCGGCATAAACCTGCGTTGCCGAGTAACTCCAAAGTGACAAATCGGCAACTAGCGTAAAACCGATTGCGGTTGTAAATAACCAACAGTTGGTGAGGAAGTTTTTTAGTTTCATAGACTTGGAATTTTAATTTGTGATTATGAATGTTTGCTTTGCAAACTAACCGCCAATCTAGGGCTATTTGTTCAGCCACCTTTTCAATTTTTCTTTGGCTTGCGCGTGAGTGCATACATTCCCTTCCTTGATAGCTTTTTCTCCTTTTTTAATACCCTCTAATATGGCCTGGTGTGAGTTTTTGGGAGGCGGATTATTGGTTGGTTTTTCCATAATTAAGAATTCAATAAAACTTTATGTAAGAAATGCATTGTATGAAGTTACGAATGTTGCGGCTCGCAAGCTCATCAGTAACCTACGGGTCATTTTCTGAGTCCCATTAATGTATTTGGCTGGTAAATTCTACAAAAAACCTCAATTCCTATTTTTATTAGTAGGGATGTTAAATATACCGCTATCGCATACACACCAATTTTCAAATTGGCTAACGCACCAACAATGGCTCCTGTTAAATATTTTTTGTCTAAAACGGCTTGGAGTCCGTTTGTAAACCACATTTTATAAATTTCGCTTTCTTTATCGCATAGAGCATCCCAAATTACTGACTGAAATGCAGCTAATAGACCTTTTCCTAGGGTTTTCTTTTGTTGAAATGTAGCTGGTGATGGGAGTCTTAGTTTTTCTTCGTAGGTTAATAAGTTTTTGGATGTTGCATGTACTTTTTCTATGAATTCGAGCGCGCCCTGAGGAACATTTTCGCCTAACATTTCAAGGATTTCATCTTCATGTTTTGTTTGTATTAGTTTGGCTGCATCATCTTGGATTTTATCAAGGTTCATCTCCTCATTTACATCCGTTACTATTGACGCTAATAATGCCTCTTGGTCAAATCTTTTTGCTAAAACTATGCGAAACTCAGATCGATTAATTTCAGATTTAATGTTTTTTTCGCAATGCAGGGCTTCGATCATAAATGGTCTTGCTGCTGTAAGATCTTTTTTTCTTAAATGAGATATGGCCAAAAGTGACGTAGCCTCTAGATACAGGCGAGTAGATGAAGACACTTTCCTGCGAACCTCCATAAAACCATTAATTGCATAGTCAAGCTTCCCTGTCTCCATTGCCGTTTCAAATAGCCAGTTTTTTGACTTCATTAGCCTTGTATCGTGCCCCGTTGGCTTAAGAATATTTTGAATGTAGGCTATGAGCAATTCGCATTCTTTAAAGTCTTTGCGTGCAGATGCAATACGAAGGCTCGGCTCTAATAGGCTAAGTTGCCTTTTTTGTTCATCAGTGAGTGGCGGTGGGCTCATGTTAACTTGTGGGTTCCATGCTTTTGTTGCTGTTTATTAATCATTTGATTTATATAGAGCAAGTTAGCATAGGTTGATTTTAGGTCAAGTCAGCGAGGGCGTGCAGAGTGCTGAAACAAAAACCCCGAATCATTTCTGATTCGGGGTTTTTGTTTTCTCACACCGCGTTTAAAAAATTAAACGTTGTAAGTAGTTGATGCGGTATTGCCGCCGCGGCCAGTCCAGTTGGTGTGGAAGAATTCACCGCGTGGTTTGTCGGTGCGCTCGTAGGTGTGCGCGCCGAAGTAGTCGCGTTGGGCTTGCAGCAGGTTGGCTGGCAAGCGCGCAGTGCGGTAGCCGTCGAAGTAGGTCAATGCTGAAGTGATTGTTGGGGCAGGAATGCCGTTAACAATTGCAGCCGCTGCAACACGACGCCAGCCTGCTTGGGCTGCATCAACAGTCTTCGCGAAGTAATCATCCAGCAACAGGTTTTTCAATTCAGGATTCTTGTCGAATGCTTCTTTGATATTGCCGAGGAATGATGAGCGAATGATACAGCCGCCGCGCCACATCAATGCGATGCCGCCGTAGTTCAGGTTCCAGCCGTATTCTTTTGCTGCTTCACGCATCAGCAAATAGCCTTGTGCGTAAGAAATAATTTTTGAAGCGAATACTGCGTTGCGCACGTCATTGATAAAGGCTTGTTTGTCTGCAGTGATAGTCACGGCTGGGCCTTTGATCACTTTAGCAGCTTCAACACGCTCAGCTTTTTGTGATGACAAGCAGCGCGCAAATACCGCTTCAGAAATCAGGGTGAGAGGTACACCCAAATCCAGTGCGATTACACCAGTCCACTTGCCGGTACCTTTTTGGCCAGCAGTGTCGAGGATTTTCTCAACCAGTGGTTCGCCATCAGT
>JAGKWY010000218.1 GCA_021151625.1 Gammaproteobacteria bacterium
GATCGATATTAACTACTACGCGGTGGCGACTTCCAAAGCATCCAACCTGCGTCACCGTCCAATCGGTTTGGGCATCATGGGCTTCCAGGATGCACTCTATGAACAACGCATCGCCTACAGTTCACAAGCAGCAGTAGATTTCGCCGATACCTCGATGGAAGCGGTGAGCTACTACGCAATTAAAGCCTCCAGCGAACTGGCAGCTGAGCGCGGCAAGTATTCAACCTACGAAGGTTCTTTGTGGAGCAAAGGCACACTGCCAATCGACTCGATTGAAATCCTCGCGCAAAACCGTGGCGAGAATTACATCAAAGTAGATCGCAGCCAAACCTTCGACTGGGCCGCTCTGCGCGCGCAAGTAAAAGCCCAAGGTATGCGCAACTCCAACGTGATGGCGATTGCACCGACTGCAACCATTTCCAACATCACTGGTGTAACGCAATCGATCGAGCCGACTTACCAAAACCTCTACGTGAAATCCAACCTGTCTGGTGAATTCACCGTAGTAAATCCACACCTGGTGCACGACCTGAAAGCGCGTGGCCTGTGGGATGCAGTAATGGTTAACGACCTGAAATATTACGAAGGTTCGTTGCAAAAAATTGATCGTATTCCCGCAGACCTGAAAGCGATTTATGCCACCGCATTTGAAGTGGAACCACGCTGGATTGTTGAAGCGGCAAGCCGCCGTCAAAAGTGGATCGACCAGGCACAAAGTTTGAACCTGTACATCGCTGGCGCTAACGGTAAAAAACTGGATATCACCTATCGCATGGCATGGTTCAGTGGTTTGAAAACCACTTACTACCTGCGTGCATTGGCAGCAACCACCACTGAAAAATCCACCATTAACACCGGTGCATTGAACGCAGTATCTGCAGGTGGTGCGAGTGGCTTGAGCGCTGCACCTGCAGCAGCAAAACCAGCGGTAGCAGAAATTGAAGCAGCAAGCTTCGCCGAAGCAGCACCAGTGCCACTGGCTTGCTCGATCGATAATCCAGATTGTGAGGCTTGTCAGTAATTTGAATCCCCCTCCCCCCCCTTTTTCAAAGGGGGTGATTGGATCTCTTTTCAAAACAAGGACGGAGAGACTCGAACTCTCCACCTCGCTACAAAGGGGAATCCAAGTCCCTCCCTTTGAAAAAGGGAGGCTAGGAGGGATTAAGCTTTTAGCTTTTTAAAAATTACGGTGGGTTTTAATCCCCCTAACCCCCTTTGTCAAAGGGGGAATATGAACTGCAAAGAATTTATAGAGGATCACCATGTTAAGTTGGGATGATTTCGACAGCGAAGAAGCTGCAAAAGAAACTGCACGCCAAGAAGCGATTGCAGCAAATTTAAGCAAACCAGCAGCACCGGCGGCAGCACAAGTTCAGCCCGCGCAAATTGCACAAGCGCAAGCTGCTGCACCACAACCTGCTGCAGTGGTTAACACCAGCTTTGCAGAAGCAGCCAAAGAAGAAGGCATCAGCCCGGAGCTCGCACAAGCACGTGCTGCCCTCGCCTCACTGGACCCGGCACCGGGTTTGGAAGAATTGGAAATGGGCGCTGCGCGCATTCAGGTAGATGACAAGCGCATGATCAACTGCCGCGCTGACCTGAACCAATTGGTTCCCTTCAAATACGATTGGGCATGGCAAAAATATCTGGACGGTTGCGCCAACCACTGGATGCCGCAAGAAGTAAACATGACTGCCGACATCGCCCTGTGGAAAGGCAAAGACGGTTTAACCGAAGACGAGCGCCGCGTAGTAATGCGCAGCCTGGGTTATTTCTCTACTGCTGACTCACTGGTTGCCAACAACCTGGTGCTGGCGATTTACCGTTTGATCACCAACCCCGAATGTCGCCAATACATTTTGCGTCAGGCATTTGAAGAGGCGATTCACACTCACGCTTATCAATACTGTATTGAATCGCTCGGCATGGATGAAGGCGAAGTGTTCAACATGTACCGCGAATTGCCATCAGTGGCAAACAAAGCGTCGTGGAGTTTGAAAAACACCCACTCTATTTCCAACCCGACTTTCCAAACCGGCACCCCGGAAACTGATCAGGAATTGCTGCGCAACCTCGTTGCCTATTACGTAGTAACCGAAGGTATTTTCTTCTACTGCGGTTTCACCCAAATCCTGAGCATGGGCCGCCGCAACAAAATGACTGGTGTTGCCGAACAATTCCAATACATCCTGCGCGATGAATCCATGCATTTGAATTTTGGTATCGACATCATCAACCAAATCAAACTGGAAAACCCGCACTTGTGGACCGCAGAATTCCAACAAGAAGTTATCCAGATGGTTCTGGAAGGCACCGAACTGGAAATCCAATACGCACGCGATTCCATGCCCCGCGGCATCCTCGGCATGAACGCCGCCATGATGGAAGAATACCTCCACTTCATCGCCAACCGCCGCTGCGCCCAACTCGGCCTGAAAGAACAATTCGCCGGCGCA
>JAGKWY010000219.1 GCA_021151625.1 Gammaproteobacteria bacterium
AAGAATCCATGTACACGGAGGCCATTATGTTATTGCGGAACATCAAAATCGGACAGCGTCTCACCATTGCATTTGGGTTGTTAGCGTTAATTATCTTGCTTCTGGGCGTGGCATCCCTCCGCAACATCAACAAAATGCATGAGATGGAACGACAAGTAGCCAATAACTGGATGCCAACGCTGGATGCGTTGTCCAAACTCAACTTAGCCCTTACCCGCTACCGGGTAGCTACGCTGCGAGCAGTCGTCGACCCCAGTAACGCGAACCTGGACTCAATGGAAGCTAGATTCGATACGCTGGAAGCCGATATCGCGAGCGCAGAAGCGGCTTACGAAACACTTGTCGATGAATCGCATGATGATCGTGCCGCTTATGATCGGCTTCAGATTGCCAAACAGGAATATATGGATTTAGCGAAGCAAGTATTTGAGTTATTGCGCAGCGGAAATCATGACGAGGCGCGACGAATTCTTGATCAGCAGGTCCATGCCCAGGGCGACGAAGTTACTCGTCACTTGCTGACCATTGGTGACTCAAGTACCAAAGGGGTGCGTGATGCTACCGCCTTATCAAACGATGCCTATGAAAGCAGCCGGATGATTATTGCCGTTAGCCTCGTTGTCAGCTTGATAGTAAGCATTTTGCTCGCGCTGATTACCACTCGCAGCATCACCTTGCCGATTGCTACTGCAGTAATAGCGACAGAAAAAGTGGCTACAGGTGATTTGACTCAGAGTATCGATAGCAGCGGTAGCGATGAACCTGCACAACTGTTATCTGCCCTTGCCAGGATGCAGGCGAGCCTGCGCAGTGCTATCAGCCAAATTTCGGATTCTGCCACCCAGCTTGCTGCCGCTACAGAAGAGTTACATGCGGTAGCGGAAGATGCCTCACGCAACCTGCAAAACCAGAATGGTGAAATCCAGCAGGCGGCGTCTGCCATTACTGAAATGAGCGCCGCTGTGGATGAAGTTGCGCGCAATGCCTCGGGTACAGGCAGGGCGCGGCTTTGCGGTGGTGGCCGATGAAGTGCGCGCACTGGCGCATCGCACCCAGGTTTCCACGCGTGAAATTGAACAGATGGTGTCCAAGGTGCAGGCTGGTACCCAGGCGACAGTGGATTCCATGCACGACAGTGTTGAGCACGCGCGCGCAACCCTGGGCGTGGCAGAGCAGGCTGGCACAGCGCTGGAGGAAATTTATCGTCAGGTAGGGAAAATCAGCGAGCGCAACTTGCTTATTGCCAGCGCTTCGGAAGAGCAGGCGGCAGTTGCGCGCGAAGTGGATCGCAACATAGTGAATATTAGTGATTTCTCCACCCAATCAGCGGCGGGCGCTAATCAGACCAGCGCCTCAGCGCAAGAACTGGCACGGCTGGCAGTGGATTTAAATGGTTTGGTCGCCAGGTTTGTCGTGTAAAAACTGTCAATAAAAAAGGGGAGCAGCTTGTGCTGGCTCCCCTTTGTTTTGGTGCAGTTAAATTTATTTGGAGCGGAAGATAATCTCAGCCATTTGTTTGAGCTTTGGCGATACCACAGGCACCGTCAGCATAGTACTGGCCACCGCCATAATCAGCAGCGCGGTGAAGGTTTCGCTGGTGATGATTTGCTTGTCGAGCAATACGTTGGCGAAGATGATCATGATCAGCGCCTTGGTTTGCAGCAACCAGCCAATAATTGATGCTTCGCCTTTCTCCCATTTCAGGATCTTGCCGGCCGCATGAACGCCGGCCAGCTTGCCCGATACTGACGCCACCAACAGGATTGCTGCAGCAATAAACACGGTAGAGCCGCCCACATCCCAGTTAGTGCGCAGGCCAGTACTGAGGAAGAACACTGGCATAATGATCATCAATACAAAGTGGCGCAGCTTGTCCATATCTTCCTGGTTAAACCAGTCAGCATCCATTACCGCACCCGCCAGGAAGGCGCCCACCATAAAGTGCAGGCCAGCCCAGTCGGCGGCCAAACCAATTATTGCTAACCAGATAAAGCCGGAATACCAACGATCTTTTTCCTGAATAGCTACCATCAACTTGCGGAACAGGTAAGCGGCTATGGCAAAGCCAACCAGGAACATTCCCTGGCGGCCTACACGTTCCCAATCAAGCAGGATCAGCGCCAGCACGCCCCAGATGGCAATATCATCGAGACTGGCGTAGCGCAAAATGCGCTGGCCGATTGGCTGGCGCAGGATTTCCAGCTTTTCCATCAGTAGGATCAGAATTGGCAAGGCGGTAACAGCACAAGCCATGCCCACACCCAGGATGAACTGCCAGGTCATACCTTTGGGGCCCATCCATCCTTCGCTGAAATTCATCAGTACCACTGCAGCGACACAGCCGAACAGGAGTGGAGTGCCCAATGCCAGGCCCGCCGTAATACTGCTTTCACGCTTGTATTGCCAGGCTTTTTTCAGATCAAGTTCAATCCCGGCGATCCAAACAAAGATCATTACCGCCCACCAGGCAATACCGTTAAGTGACTTGATGACATCCGGGGTAAATACAAAGGTGTAATACTCAGGAAAGGCCTTACCCAATACCCCTGGGCCAAGCACAATCCCCATGATGATTTGCACGACTACCAGCGGTGCCCAGTAATCGGTGCGACCGAGGCGCCAGATAAGATAGGGAATAGTGAAAATGATCACCATGGCGATCAGGAAAACTTCTGTTGTTGTCATATGCATAATTGCTAACTCATTAATATTTATAGCTATTGTTTGTAGTTTTATTGGAGCCGCCCATTGTTCGCCCGGTCGAGAGGGCGAAGCGGACGAGGCTACAGTGCTTTTGCACGCCAATCGACATCTGGCCTATAGGCAATAGCTATAGGTGTATTAGGCAAAAGCTAAATAGAGAGAGAGTAAAAAGTGATGCAATTTGGAGCAGGCTGCTGGCACACTAGCGACCTTGCGGTACCTGCGAGGGATCAGGAAGAAAAATGCGAAATAAAACGACCCATTATTGTGCGTTTTGAAAATAATGTGTTCTTTTTTGGTGCTTTGTGCGTTTAAAATAATTTCTCTTATTGCTCAAGAGCCTTATTTTTTGCGGCTTATTGCTATTTTCCTTGGATGGCATATATTTTGCCCCCTTTCTGACACCC
>JAGKWY010000121.1 GCA_021151625.1 Gammaproteobacteria bacterium
GTGAACGATTAATTTTTTATGCTTGGGCCTTTCTATATGGCATATCGGCCTAGCAGGTTTATTTGACAATATTATGAATGTCGCCTTGGTTTAGTCAGGTCGCATTCAGGAAAGTTCATTCTGGAATACACATGATTCATCAATATTTCGCTACCTGCCCCAAGGGCTTGGAAGGCCTGCTCAACACCGAACTCCAGCAACTGGGAGGGGAGGACATCCGCGAAACCGTCGCAGGAGTCTACTTTTCTGGCGATATATCAATGGCTTATCGCGCTTGTCTGTGGTCGCGTCTGGCTAACAAAATCCTTCTTCCGCTAGCCAATTTTGAAGCGGGCACCCAGGAAGAACTCTATGACGGCGTGCGTGAAATCCGTTGGGAGGAGCACCTGAGTCCAAACGGAAGTCTGTTGGTGGATTTCATCGGCTCCAGCGATGCCATCCGCAATACCCAGTTTGGTGCCCTGAAAGTGAAGGACGCCATAGTGGATTGCCTGCGCGACTTCAGCGGCGAGCGCCCATCCATTGCCAAGCGCGATCCGGATTTGCTGGTCAATGTGCGCTTATCCAAAAACAAAGCGATCGTGAGTATTGATCTCTCCGGTGATAGCCTGCATCGCCGTGGCTACCGGGTAAAGCAGGGTAGTGCGCCCATGAAGGAAAACCTTGCGGCGGGAATTTTGATTCGCGCTGGCTGGCCGGAAATCGCTGCTCAAGGCGGCGCCTTGCTGGACCCTATGTGTGGTTCGGGAACTATTTTGATTGAGGCGGCCTTGATTGCGGCGGATATAGCACCGGGCTTGCTGCGCGGCAGCTTTGGTTTTGAGCGCTGGTTAAATCATCGCAACGATATTTGGCTGGAATTGCGTGAAGAAGCCTTTGCGCGCAAAAAGGCCGGGCTTGCCAAAGAAAACCTGCCGGAAATTCGCGGTTACGATGCGGATGTAAAAGTGATTCGTGCGGCGGAAGAAAATATTGTTAGCGCCGAGCTGGATCATTGGTTGCGTGTGAGCCGCAAAGAGTTAAAAGACTTTGTAAAACCTACGCACAAAACCATGGAATTTGGTTTGGTGCTGAGTAACCCGCCTTATGGTGAACGTCTGGGTGAAATTGAATCGCTCAAATTATTGTATGCCCATTTGGGTGAGCGTTTGCGCAACGAATTCCAGGGCTGGCGTGCGGGTGTGTTTACCGGCAATCCGGATTTGGGCAAACAAATGGGGTTGCGCGCCGATAAAAAATATAAATTCTTTAACGGTACTATCGCCAGCGAATTGTTGATGTTCAGTATCAGCAGCGAGGCTTTTGTACAAAGTCGCGTCGAGCAGGATGCGCGTTTCAGTAAAGATGATGAAGTGCGCAAGGTTGCTGAAGCCAAAGTAAAAATTGAAAATAAAAAAGAGCAGGCAGCAGCACTGAGCAACGGTGCGCAGATGTTGGTAAATCGGCTGCAAAAAAATCTTAAGCAGTTGGAAAAGTGGGCGAAGAAAAACGAGATCAGTTGTTATCGTTTATACGATGCCGACATGCCGGAATATTCAGCGGCAATTGATATTTATCGCGGCCAGACCCAGCCTAATCGCGCGCCGCAACTTTATGCACATGTGCAGGAATATGCAGCGCCAAAATCAGTTGATGAAGATAAAGCTGCAGGCCGCTTTGCAGAAATTGAACAGGCAGTGCCTTTTGCGCTGGATATTGCCGATGCAAACATTAGCTACAAGCAGCGTCGTCGCAATAAAGGTGCTAGCCAATACGAAAAACTGAGTGAGCGCCCAACGGGCGATTTATTCAGTGTGCTGGAAGGCGCTGCGAAGTTGCATATCAATATGTGGCAATACCTGGATACAGGATTGTTCCTGGATCACCGCCCGGTGCGGTTGATGATTGCCGATCTAGCCAAAGACAAGCGCTTTTTAAACCTGTTCTGTTATACCGCAACCGCCAGTGTTCATGCAGCTATGGCCGGGGCGCGCTATACGGTGAGTGTGGATATGTCCAATACCTACCTGAATTGGGCACGCAAGAACTTTGCATTAAATGGTTTGAGTGAATCGCGCAATCGTTTGGAGCAGGCGGATTGTTTGAAATGGCTGGAGCAAAATGATCAGCAATTCGATTTGATTTTGCTGGATCCACCCAGCTTCTCAAATTCCAAGCGCATGGAAGATGTGTTGGATGTGCAGCGCGACCATGTACAGATGATCAAGAATGCAATGCGTGCATTAGCGGAAGGCGGGACTCTGGTCTTCTCCAATAACTTGCGCAGTTTCAAATTGGATACTGAAGCACTCAGTGCTTTTACCATTAAGGATATAAGTGTTCAAACCATTGATGAGGATTTCAAACGCAATCCTAAAATCCATCAGTGTTGGTTGATTACTCATTAGCATCCAGGAATAACCCTATGCGCTACTCTCATCTGATCCTTATTTTTTTACTGGTGGTGACGGGTAGCGCGAGAGGGGATCAATTCTGTTTTGCCCTTGCAGAGACCTATTACGAGCAAGTTTATTGTCAGCTGCAAGCTAAAGCGCAAACTAAAAATTTACCCGCGTTTAATCAATTCAAAAAAAATAATGAGCAAGTGCAGGCTGCACTACTTAAACGGCCTGCGCAGCGCAATGGCATTAAGTTGCCATTGCCTGTTACACAAAAACCTCCCGTAGTGATACCAGCCAAGCCTCAAGTACAAACGCCAATCGTTAGCGCTAAAAAAGTTGTCGCTGAATCAGTAGCAAGTGTTCAGCCTGGTAATCTGCATCAGGAGCATAGTTCCGGCTGCGAGTTGCTTGCCAAACAATTGCGCTGTACCAATGGTGTGTTTGAGTTGCGGGGTAATCAGGCGAATCAGCGCTTGGCGAAGACGGCCTTGGCAGCGGGTAACACCATGGACCTACCCGTCTATAAAGAGGGTGCGATTAACCAGTACCTCACACGCGCTTATCAGCAGTATATTTTTAAAATGTGTGAGATAGGCCTGTGCGGCGTTACTATGACTTACAGAAAATTCGCCTACCTCTATCAGGATATCAATAGTAAAGGTTTGGATTTTTCCCAGCGCTTTGAAACCATGTTTGGATTCTTGAAAAAAGACAAGGCCACTATGGGCGTCAGTGAATCTACAGCAATACCTGCTGGGTTGACTGCGGGCGATTGTAGTCCATTGGGGGATAGCTATTACGTGTGTGAAAAACAGGGGCGAAATTTTATTTTTGTTCTTCAGTAATAATTCTGACAAGCATCCTTGCGATAACTTCCTGGCTATTCTTCAATCATTTGCAATTAAAACTTGCGGGTGTATTCAACAGTGACTCCCACATTGCAGTTAGCAATGAGTCGGTATTGTTTGTATCTTCCGATAATTCCCAGGTCATAATGCCGCCATAATTACGTGCCAGTTCTGCTTTCTTGCGGATGGTGGGGATACCATTCCAGTAATCAGTACCATCGGTGTCACGGCATGCATTAGCAGGGTTTTGTTCCACTTTGGTTTTATAAGCCGCCCAACTGGGGCGAGCATAATAAGGGACGCCCAATACCAGCTTCTCTTTCGCAAGGCCTCGTCCTGACCAATAAGCGATAGATGTTTCGGCGTAAGAGTAGGGGGAGTGATCGCCACTATTTTTGTCGTAAGCCATAAGGTTCAGAAAATCAACGTAATTAAAAACCTCGGCGACAACACCGTTTCCAACATTGCCTGATGCAATAACTGCAGCTGTTAATAATTTGTTATCGTTATGCATAGCTTCAGCTAACTGCGCCATTAACAGGCGAAAACTTTCTGCTTCGTCTCCGGGGTTTGGGTACTCCCAATCAATATCAATTCCATCTAATTGATAGGTCTCTACAAGCTCAATAACTTCCTGTGTAAAACGATTTCTGCCTTCGGCTGTTTTAGCAAAGGCAACAAATGCGCTGTCATCGCCATCATTCCAGCCTCCCACAGACACCACAACTTTAACGCCGTTTGCATGTGCATTGCTGACAATGGCTCGTAACAACTGCGGTCCGGGCAGGCTTTGTAAACTGCCGTCAGCGTTAGGCAGCACAAAGGCATAATTGATGTGGGTTAATTTGCTGTATTGGATTTCAGCTGCCGATGTCGACCATGAGGGGGCATAACCTATTATTTTTAGTGCTGTTGTCTCTGCGCTTGAGGATGAAGACTTGCTCGATAATGAGGATGCAATGCTCTGTACGGAGCTGCTAGCTACACTGGATTCTGATTTGATTGAGCTGGATATCAGAGTGGATTTGCTACCTTGAGTGCTATTGGCATTGCCGCCCCCACCGCCACCGCAAGCTGTTATTGAGCTTATTAATAAAAATATCAGGGAAGTTGTTGTTTTCATTCTCTCAATCCACGTTGTTTATTGTAAATAATTATCTTTGGATCAATCGCCCGCATTTTACTATTGGTTGATGACGGGAATTTGTTCCAAGGGAATATATAGCGCCCTTGGAGAGAGGTAAAAACTGATTTTACGTTTTTTAACTAGCTAGAAAATAATAATGATAAATCGTTTAATTAGAGGCTCAATAAGCTTTTAAGATCTATTGCTTGCCGTCGAGAAATCTCAATCTCCACATCGTCATCCATAGTAACAAGGTAACCGTCATGAATGCCTTCCTCAATGGCACGAATTGCCTGTAGGTTAACAATATATTGACGGTTGGCGCGAAAGAAAAATTTTTGCGGCAATCGTTCTTCTATCTGGTTGAGCGGCTTTTTAATGAACGCCGATTTATCTTCAAAGAAAATTCTCACGTGGTTCTTACAGCTTTCAAAATAGCGAATGGATTCAAGAGTTACTAAATGGCAATTATCGCCATCTTTCAAAAATATCTTGTGGTTCATCTCCAGCGGTTGTTTTGGCGCGGTTTCTGGTTTTTCGCTGGAAAGTTGCAATTTGGTGATGGCTTGGCTCAGTCGTTCATGGCTGATTGGTTTTAGAAGATAATCTATTGTATGGAAGTCGAACGATTTAATTGCATACTCTGAATACGCAGTAGTGAAAATAATTCGCGGGTTGTAATCCAGTTTTTCCAATAGTTCAATACCTGATTCTCCAGGCATATGAATATCCAGAAATATCACCTCAGGATGCGCTTGCTCAATTAATTGCAAGGCTGTTGTCGGGTGATCTGCCTCGCCAATAATATCCAGCATGGGATATTCTTTTAGCATGCGTATCAGGCCTTCACGGGCAATTCGGGAGTCCTCTACAACCAATGTCTTCATTATTACGCTTCCTGTTCACAGGGGATTGCAAGTGTTACGCAGAATTCTGAATCTTGTTGCGTGGCTTGGAAATTTGCTTGTTCACCGTAGAGCAAGGCCAGACGTTGCTTGATGTTATTTAACCCTATGCCCAGAGTGTTGTTCTGCTTTTCAGGATTACTGGGTGCACTATTGGTAAGCTGAAATATCAATTGTTGTTGATGCTGTTCGACTTTCACTCGTACAGTGCCGCCGGTGCGCAGGTTATCTATACCGTGTTTGATTGCATTTTCAATCAGTAATTGTAGCAACATAGGTGGAACCAAATAGCTGCTTGCAGATTGAGGAACATCAATACTAAATGCCAGGCGTTGTTCCATTTGAATTTTAATGATGTCGATATAGCGCTTAACAATTTCCAGCTCTTGTTCAAGTTTAACTTTGGGGTATTGGCTCGATTCGAGCGAATAGCGCAGTACGTCGGCTAGCGCGGTGAGCATCAGGTCAGCTTTTTGTTGGTCTTCATAAATGGTAAAACGAATATTATTAAGGGCATTAAATAAGAAATGTGGATTGAGTTGATTGGTTAGGTTGGAAAGCTGCGCTTCTTTTAAACTGTTTTGTAAACGCAAATTAGTAAGCTCAGTTTCTTTAATGCGCTGTTTGGTAGTAATGCTGATGTAAGTGAAAATCCAGCCACTGATAAATATCTGGGTTTGTAGCCCATTGCCAATAATATGTTGGATTGTGACTTCCGCGGGGGTTGTCTGTTTTTTTAACACGGCTTCCAGTTGTGTAACCTCATTCCAAAAGAAGGGTAAGGTGCAACCAAACATTAGAAGAGTCACTAAAAATCCACCGATAGTACTGTAGAGTAAAATAACCAGAATATTCTTGCTGGTCCCTAACAAATACCACTGGTGCTGTTTATACAGGTAGCGGTAATAAAGTACCGCAAGTGAAAATAGTGGTAGCCAGAGTAAACCGGCTACCACATTAAACATTACTGATTCGCGCCAAAGTGCAATGACCATTGCTTGCATTAGAGACAATAACAACAATACTGATCCGTGATAGATCCAGAATGTTTTATTGCGTGGGAAAAAATAAAAATCCATAGGTTATGACCAGAGTTTTAGCGCAAAGAATCCTGAGTAAGCCAAGTGGATTGCCATCAATAGATGTAAGACTGCGTAAATAAGTGCGTACCAGTATATCCATTTAGAGATGTCGTACTGCCGGAATTTGATAAGTGCTACTCCGCTGGCAAGGGCAAATACGGGATAAACAATACTTAGAATAAGAATAGCCACAGACAAAAGTGATACCTCCGCCGCTGCATGCATAAAAATTCCAGCTAATGAGAGTAAGCCAACTAATCCCAGCAGTATTAAGCTCGCTAGCAATGGCCAAATACGTATCCAGACACTGGCGTCGGTTGGAATTTTTTTCACTAGTCGGCGCGAGCCCCACACTAACATGGCTAATAAACTCAATAGACTTATTGCAAAGAGGGCCGCGTAAAGCCCGAGCTGGCTGAAAACTGTTAGTGCAGACACGGGTTTAAATAAATCAGCACCTATCTGTACGGTGCTTCCTTCGATAGGGTCTTCAACCAGCGCGATGGTTGGCAAGCCAGACCACTGTTCAATGAGGTTTTCACTACTTATCGCATAAGCTTTACCTGGTGCATCCCATCCACCTAACAAAGGTTGGCGATACATATAAGTCTCGTCCGTCTCAAATTTCATTACACCAAAAACACTATTCAGTGCGCGCGTCATATTTTGGCGATGATTAATGGGGGCATAGTAGCCGTTGAGGTTTTTATATTTCTCCGGCAGTGCGATGGGTTGAGGCTTAGTGACTTTATGGTCTTTTAGTAGATAGGTGCGAATAGTCTTGGATATTCGATCGAACGCGGGCCAGTTGCCCGTATTAACCATAAATATATAGCCAGTGTTCAATTCCTTGCTATAGCTTAATTCGGCAAGTCCACCAAGTACTCCTCCGTTATGGCCATGGAATACCCTATGAAAGTCTTTGTAGCCACTTGTGTAATTCGCCAAACCATAGCCGGCTATTATTCCTGACGCATATCCCAATGTTGTTTGAGATACTTCCATACGATCAATGGCTGTAGCTGGCATTAATTGTTGCGCGGGTGTGGCACCACGTAATAGTAAAAACTGTACGAAGTTGGCCATATCTTTAGGTGAAGAGTTGATTGATCCGGCCGCTCTATGAATGATATGCCAATACTTTTCTGCTTTGCCATTAGTATAAAGAGTAGCGCCTTTTTGCTCATACAAATCAGTTTTAAAATAGCTGGTGGATGGCATATTTAATGACTGGAAAAAATTTTCGTGGATGTAATCTTCGTATTTTTTTTCGGTAATTTTTTCAATGATATAAGCTGCAACTGCAGCGCCTGCATTGCTATAGGCGTGGCGAGTTCCTGGAATCCAACGGGATTTGCGTGAATCCGGATGATAGTCCAATCCTTCTTTAGTGGTCATACTATCTGGTGCTGAATAGGCATACTCTGCAAGATGAATATCATCCCATCCTGTGGTGTGCTCCAACAGATGAACAATTCTAACCGGGTGTGTTTCCTCCCAGGGGTTTTCAAATTGAACATCTGGCGCAAGGTCGCGAACTTTATCATTTAAGTTGAGTTTGCCTTCTTCTTGCAATTTTAAAATAGCCAGGGCAGCAAACATTTTGGAAATAGAGCCGATACGAAACAGCGTGTTTTCATCGGCGGGCGTGTGGTTTTCGGTATTGGTTTCACCCAGCCCCGCAATCCATTGTGGTCCATCTTTATTAACCAGTGCTATACCGACGGCAGGGGTGTTGGTTTCCGCACGGATTTTCTCTATCGCAGTTTTTAATTCTTCCAATGTTTGCGGTGTTGGGTCTATTTCTGCGTAGGAGGATGTCGACAAAAGTAACAGGGATAGTAGTAAAGAAATAAATAAACGCATAACTAAGTCCTTGATGTTTTCGTCTATCTTCCAGCACTGCGAGTATTTGGTGCTGATTGGATGCCAAGTGGCAATAGAAAAAGATAAGCGGCAAATTCTGCCGCTTATCCGTAATGACGTTGATGAGTTTCTGTATCTGAGTTTAGCCTTTATTGACGTGTGGCTGGATCCCAGTGTTCAGCTATTTTTCCATTTTCTATGCGGAATTGATCAAACCAGCTGGTTGTGTATGATTTAGTCGGATCTTTAGGGTCGGTATGCTCTTTCGCGAACGTAAGGATCACCAGGTCACCCTCTGCAACTATGGAGACTAATGGACTTTCTATCTGTGCAGCGATAGGCCTTGGCTTTTTAAATTTTGCGAAAAATTCAACAAAGGCTTGTCGTCCGGTAGCAACATTCGGGTTGTGTTGAATATAGTTTTCAGTTAGGTACTTTGGTGCTAAATCCAGGTGGCCAGCTTCAAATACTTCCCGCCAAAAATCGTAAACCAGCTTTTTATTAGCGGCTAGTTGCGGGTCGTTACTTGCTAGTAACGCTGCCTGATTGGTATGGGCTTTAACCGGCTCCTGTGCATTAGTGAATCCACTACCAAGTAACAGGGTAATCGCTGTAGCTGATAGAAATCTTGCTAGCATAAGTTTCTCCTTAATGTAGTTAATTGATCAGTTGCAGGTTGGCAGCGATGGTTTCCTTTTGATTCATGCCAGCACCCTTGCTGTTTGATGTTGACGTAAGTTTGCTCACCAGTAGCCTGTCGCCATTGGTGATGTAGGATTTTTCCACATCAAAATTAAACTCGAAGCCAATTACCAGGGCGAATCTACCTGAACCTTTGCCGGTGGATTGGCTGGCAAGTGGGATTCCTTTATCGTTGATCCAGATTTTTAAATCTGTCTGATATTTTTTCAGATTTTTCTGCTCGTCCTCGCTTAGTTTTTCCAGCGGAATTTGCAGGTGTAGCAAACGGGCTGCCTGGCCCTGATAGGTGAGAGTTTCTTCTTTGACTAATGTGGCTTTGCGTAGATCATCTTCAATATCGCGCACCGGATTAAACAAGATGCTGAACTCGGCATATTTAAAACGGTTCATGGCATCGGTGGTAGGTGTTAGTGCTTGCGGGTTTTGTTTTTTGAGTTCGCTCTCCTTGTCGATGATACTCAATAATTCGGTAGGGTAGCGGATCTGTAACCCCGATTGATTTTGCTCCAGCGTAAATTGGGTGTGGCCTTCTTTGCGGTTTTCTTTTTTACTTTCCTCTCCATCGCTACTTTTTAAGCTTGCGTTGACCTCTGCGCTGAAAGGGGATGTTTGTTTCAGATTTTTGAGTGCTTGTTGCAAATCACTTAAGCCATCGGCATGGGTAACCGGGCTGGAAATTATAGTGATGAGTAAACCGATTAAACTGAAAATCCTTGAGGGGGAATGGGCACGCATGGTTTTTCCTGTAGTGGTTACTGTGAAGTCCTGGTGCTATTGGCACTACACATAGAAACTAAAGCGCAGGAATAGTTCATTAGGGGCGTGGGGTTGTAGCGGTTAGCAGTGAATTATTGATAGGCGGGAATTATTGATATAAGGGAAGGATTAAGTGTGAAGAGAAGAAATAAAGAAAAATAGAAATGAAATAAAGAAGAGCAGAAATAAAAATGGCGCCCTGTAGGCGCCATTTTTAGTTGCGATACATATCTATATCATTAAGCGCGAGATTTGTATTCGCCGGTACGTGCGTCGATGATGATCTTTTGGCCAATCTCAACGAAAGCAGCAACTTGCAATTCAGTGCCGTTCTTGAGTTTAGCGGTCTTCATCACTTTACCAGAGGTATCGCCACGAACTGCTGGCTCGGTGTAAACCACTTCGCGAGTAATCGCGTTTGGTGGAGTTACAGAAATTACTTTGCCTTCGTAGAATACTGCATCACAGATGTCTTCCATGCCGTCTTCGATCCAGGGCAGCAGATCGCCCAGCTCTTCGCCGGTTACTTCGAATTGGTTGAATTCCGGGTCCATGAAAACGTACATTGGATCAGCGTAGTAAGAGTAGGTTACTTCTTTGCGATCCAATTGGATGTCTTCGAATTTGTCGTCAGCGCGATATACGGTTTCGGTGTTG
>JAGKWY010000122.1 GCA_021151625.1 Gammaproteobacteria bacterium
AATTCGGGGCGGAGTGCCCAACCGCGGGCGGGAAGCCAGTATAGGTATGGATTGGCAATTTTAATAATGAATCGAAAAGTGCCCCAGACATGAACAGGAAATTATCCGGCCTCATCTGCTGCCTGTTAGCCCTGCCATCGCCATTAGTGATGGCAGGTAATAGCGGCTTTTTGGAAATGAATCTGGAAGAGTTGCTGTCCGTGAACATAACCGGCGCCACGCTACGTGAAGAGTCGATTAAAACAGTTCCCGCATCTACCAGCGTATTTACGCGCGCGCAAATTGAAGCATTGGGGCTAGATTATTTGCACGAATTGTTAAATCTGGTTCCCGGCTTTCAAAGCATGCGCGCAGGGGATAGCCCGGTAAGTTATGCGTTTAGCATTCGCGGCCGCCGCCAAAGTGGCCAATCGCGCGAAGTGCTGTTATTGGTAGATGGTCGTGTATTTACCGACCCGCGTTCCGGTGGAATTGAAGGTGCCATACATTTATATCCGCTCGCCAATATCGAGCGCGTCGAAGTCATTCGCGGGCCGGGTTCAGCGATTTATGGTTCAGGTGCGTTTACCGGGGTTATCAATATTGTCAGCCGTAAGCGGGTTAACCAGTTAGCAATTGGCGTTGGTGAAAATAATCAGCGCAACGCCGATATTAATCTCAGTAAAACCCTGGGTGAATGGCAAACCAATTTATATACCCATGTCGCTGATGATAATGGTGAGCAGTATGTTGTTGGGAGTGAAACTACACGCGACCCGCGCCGCGAAATTGTAATGGATTGGAATATTCGTTACCGCAATAGTGGTTTGCAAGCATTTTATTCGGAGCAGCAAGCCGATGATTTTTATGTGTTGGAAAAAATCAATAATGACTTCAACTCTTATTGGCAAGAGTTTCACCACTTGCGGTTTGATCAGCAATTAAATCCAACGGATTACTGGAAAATAAATCTTGCAATCAGTCACGAAAAAGCTGCGCAGGAATTAACAGGCATCCTAATGCCCGCCGGAACCTTAGCTACCCTCAGCTCGCCCCCCAGCAATGCTCCCATACTAACGAAAGGGGTATTAAGTAGTGAGGCATATCGCCTTAATCTGGCAAATGATGTAGATATTTCCAATGCATCCAGCCTGCAATTTGGGCTTGAATGGCAACATCAACGCGAGATCAATGCGCGCTCTTTCAATAATTACGATTTACTGCAATTGATGCGACGAGATTTTCCAGTTACCTATTTTGGTGAACTACGCGGAGAAATTCAGGTAGGCAAAGAAAACTCACGCGATATTACTGGCATTTACGCGCAGTGGTTGTATCAATTCAGTGAGCGCACACGCCTCACTTCCGGAGTTCGTTACGATTATTATGAATCGCTGGACACACGCGTCAGTCCACGCTTTGGTCTGGTACATCAACTTAGCCGGGTTCACACGTTAAAACTTTTGTATAGCGAAGCATTTCGTGCTCCCACTTTTGGTGAAACGGATTTACAAAATAATCAATTTCTTATTGGCAATCCGAATCTGGAGAGCGAGGTAGTAAAAACGACGGAAATAGTATGGGGCGGTGTATGGAACCGTTTAACGCTGGGTGCCAGTGTGTATCAAAATTACTATGAAAAACCAATCAGCGCCGGTTTTGACGGTGCAACGCGCACCTACGTCAACGGTGAAAGCCAGAAAAACTACGGCATAGGCGCGCGAGCAGATTGGCAATGGAATGATCAATGGATACTGCGTGGTCATATCAGTACATTCCACGATTTACCCGATGCTTATTTTCGTGAAGCAGATGAGTTGGGATCCTTGGGGGTAAATTATCACCAGGAAAAATGGAACTGGAGTTGGTCGGCGATTTATCAGGGCGAGCGCCAGTATCAACTCACCAGCAGCCAGCGCGCCACACTGGATTCCTTTTGGTATATGAATAGCCAGCTGCGCTACGATATTAAACGCCAAACCCATATCGCATTTGCAATTAAAAATCTGACTGACAAACAATATTTCACTCCGGCCCAAGGTGCCGGAGTAGTTGGTGGGGTGCCTAATCGCGGGCGCGAAGCCAGCATCACCTTAAGTTGGCAGTTTTAATAATGAATCACTTTTCCAACACATTATTGCGCACTGCGTTTTCACTATTAAGTACTGCGCTTTCACTGGTGGCGGTTACGAGTCATGCCGCGCAGGATGAACTGCTGGCGATGGACCTTGAGCAGTTAATGCAAGTGAATATTACCGGTGCAACCCTGCGCGATGAATCGATAAAAACGGTTCCGTCGCCCACAACGGTATTTGCTCGCCAACAGCTGGACAGTTTGGGGCTGGATTATTTGCATGAATTGTTGGCCATGGTCCCCGGCATGCAAATTAATCGCAGCGCTGATTCACCCATTAATTATTCTGCCAGTATTCGCGGGCGTCGTCAGGGCGGGCGCTCGCGTGAAATTTTATTGTTGGTCGATGGTCGCGTCTTTGCTGATCCTCGCTCCGGTGGTTCGGACAGTGCGCTTTTTCTTTATCCACTCGCCAATATTGAGCGGATAGAAATTATTCGCGGGCCCGGTTCAGCAATTTATGGTTCGGGGGCATTTACCGGCGTTATCAATATTGTCAGCCGTAAACAAACGCGCGCACTGCGTGTGGGGTTGGGGGAAAATAGTAAACGCATGGCAGATATCAACCTCGCGCATGAATCTGGTGCCTGGCAAAGTAATTTGTTTGCCCATTTGTCGGCGGACGATGGGCAGGGCTATAACATCAATGGCACAGATACTAGTGATCCGCGTGAAGAGACAGTAATTGATTGGAATTTGTCGCACAATAAAACCAAACTGCAAGCATTTTTTTCGCAGCTGGATGCGGAAGATTTTTTTGTTCTGGAACGGCTACAAAATAATTTTAATTTTTACCGTCAGGAAACACGCTATTTAACTATCGAACAAGGGTATGAGCCAGCCGATAACTGGCAAATGAATTTATCGTTTGGTTATCGCGATGTGCGTCAACATCTGCACGCGCTGTTAGTCAATGCCGGTGGGTTAAGGACTATTAGTCAGCCTTCCAGTAGTGAACCTATGTTAGTAAAGGCCCGGTTATTGGGTGAGGCTTACCAGCTCAAACTCACTAATGACGTTGAGCTGACATCTGAGCTTAGCACTCAGTTTGGCGTTGAGTGGCAACATGAGCGTGAGACAGTAGCTCAGGCCTATAACAACTATGATCTGGAACAATTGGTAAAACGCCAGTACCCAATTACTTATTATGGAAACTTTGAGCATAAGAGTGCAGTAGGGGAGGAAGATTCCATCGATACCAGTGGTGTGTACGTGCAATTTCTCTATAACATCACTGCTGATACGCGAATAATTAGTGGCTTGCGTTACGATTACTACCAAATGATTGGTGGGCGCACTAGCCCGCGCCTGGGTGTTGTACACCAAATAAATTCACATCACACACTCAAGTTACTGTACGGCGAAGCATTTCGTGCGCCCAGCTTTTCTGAAACCAGCTTGCTTAATAATCCGGTACTGGTAGGTAATCCCAATCTGGATAACGAAATTGTCAAAACCACTGAGTTGTTATGGTTGGGTACCTGGAATGCTATCACTGTGGGCGGCACTGTGTACCACAATAAATATGAAAACCCCATTGCAGCGGGGCTTATTGACGGCGTGCGCACATTTGTAAATGGCGCCGACCAAGAACATTATGGTGGCGGCACTAGATTTGACTGGCAATTAAGTGATGCCTGGATGCTGCGCGCCCATTACAGTGTGTTGCGCAGCTTGCCCGATAGTTATTTCCGTGAGGCAGATGAGTTAAGTTCACTGGGAATAAATTATCAGCAGGGAAAATGGAATTGGAATTTTTCCGCTGTTTATAACGGCGCGCGCGAATACCAACTTACCAACACCCAGCGCGCTACGCTGGATTCCTACTGGTATGCCAATAGTCAATTAAGGTATCAACTCAATCGTCAACAAAGCATCGCGCTTGCGGCAAAAAATATTTTTGATAAAGACTACGCAACTCCACCGCAAGGCGCGGGGATAGTTGGCGGTGTCCCCAATCGCGGACGCGAAGCGAGTATTGTTTGGCGGTGGGAGTGGTGATTAATTAATCTGGCGCTTGCTCTTTAAGGAGATCTGCTATGGTTGAGCAATTGTCGAAACAGGAGTCACAATCCTCTGAGCTGGCGCTTCTTGATATTGAAAAGCGGCGACTGGAATGTGAAAAGCTTCGTGCTGAGATTGCAGAAACATCACTAACTTGGTGGAAACGTGCGGGATACATAGGTAGTGCGACCCCAATTCTTATTGCGTTAGTTGGCCTTCTGTCTGCTTGGGCTACGGGATTCTTTGATGCACAACGCGCGACGCTTAAAAGTGAAATTGAAAGCCTCAAGCAACAAGAAGAAAAATTACAAAGTCGCAATAATGAACTTGTCAGTGCGAATGCTGGAATTCAAGATAAAATTGATAAAGCCTATATTAGCCTAAAGCTGGCAAGCGCAGATGCTGTCTACGCACTGGGGCATATGCGCGGTATGGGACCCTCCATATCCGATGGTGACCGTAAAAAAATTGAAGCAATATTTGAAAAAATACCAGTAGATGTTTCTGAATTAGTACGCACACTCCTTGCAAAAAATGAGCTTGCAGAGATTATTGTTCCAATTACAGAAAAAGAATTGGAAGAGTTTTCCGAGAGGCTTCAGGCTATCCCGGCATCTGCATGGGTAATTGAGCTGCAGCCAATTGGAGGGCCTATACCAGCACTTCGTGCACCTGATGGCAGGATTTATAACCCGGCGGATGGAAAATTTTATGATAAGTTGGAAAATCTGGAAGATTATTGATCGCCAGTGTAATACCAACATCGCTGAGTATTATTATTTAAGTCAATTAATGAGAAGGTTGAAATCACGCGATCTTGGCGGGTTGCTGCGATGTATATTCGCGCAAAAAATCCAGCAGTTTGCTGTGTGGCAACGGGCGTGAAAATAAATAGCCCTGGCCGAAATTGCAGCCGTTGCTGTGCAGGAAATATTGCTGGCTGGTTTCTTCTATGCCTTCGCCCACAATGTGCATGGGAATTATTTTGCTTAAGCCAATAATCGCCTTGACCATTTCATCGTGCTCTTTGGCGGTGCCGATACGGTTAACAAAAGAGCGATCAATTTTCAAATACTGGGGCGCGAAGCGAATAATGTAGCTGAGCGATGAGTAGCCGACCCCGAAATCATCCAGCGATATTTTTATGCCCATAGCTTTTAGTTCACTGATTTGTTTTAAATTATTGTCAGTGTTTTCCAAAAACATTTGCTCGGTAATTTCCACAATCAAACGCTCGGCGGGTAATCCAGATGAGCTCAATGCATGCTCCATTACCTTGAGTAAATTCTGCTGCACAAACTGGCGTGCCGAGACATTGACTGATACTGCAAGAGGGAACCCGGCTTTTTCCCATTCCATGGCTTGCTTGCAGGCTTGTCCTACAATCCATTCGCCCATGGCGACTATCAAACCGGTTTCCTGCGCATAGGCAATAAATTCATCCGGTGGCACCATGCCACGGGTAGGGTGATGCCAGCGAATCAGCGCTTCAGCGGACACAATTTCGCGTGTTTCCAAATTGATAATGGGTTGATAGTGCAATTCAAATTCGCGGTTGCTAATGGCTTTGCGCAAGTCCGCATCCAACAATAAACGGTTGTGTACGTACTCGGTTAATTCCTTGCGATACAGCTGGTAGCAATTGCGCCCTTTGTCCTTGGCTTCGTAGAGTGCGCTGTCGGCATTGCGCAGCAAGGTTTTCGCATCATTGCCATCGGTAGGGTAAAGCGCTATGCCAAAACTCATGCCCACGTGAACGCGATTGTTGCCCAGCTTGATCGGCTTGCGCACTTTTTTAATCAGCTTATCGGCAACTGCAACCACCGCTTCAAACTTGGTGACATCCTGCAGGAGTATGACAAATTCATCACCGCCCAATCGGCATACACTGTCTTCGTGGCGCAGGGTTTTTTGTAAGCGACGCGCAATAATTTTGAGTAACTGATCGCCGGCTTCATGGCCGAGGCCATCATTAATTTGTTTGAAGTGATCTATATCGCCAAACAGTACGGCAAAGGGTGCTGCGTTGCGGTGGGACTTTTTGATCAGGAATTCTATTTCCTGATGCAATTTTGCCCTGTTTCCCAAACCAGTAAGCGTATCGAAATGAGCCAGTTTTATCAGTTGGGATTCATAGCGCTTGCGCTCGGATAAATCATAAACCTGCAGCAGATAACAGGATTCGTCGTTAAATTTATTGATAAATGCCGCGCTGGTGAGTGTGGGTACAAAGTGCGCGGTACGAGTGGTGAATTGTGCTTCAAATTGTACAAAGCGAATTGCATCGGCGCGCAACTTTTCCAGCTGGAATAACGCGTTATCCAAATCCTGCGCGCCGATAAACTGGGCGAGTGCTGTAGGCAAGGGTTCGCGGTCATTATCAAAAATATGGTTGTCGTAGCCGAGCACCTGACACAGCGCGGGATTGATTTTAATAATTTGCCCCTGCAGGTTTACCAGCATCATCCCCAGTGGAGCATAGTCAAAAACTGCCTGGAAAAGTTGTTCGCTATTGGCCAGTGCCTGGCGGGTAAGTTCTACATCGGTAATATCCGTGTTGCTGCCGAGCCAGCGCACAATTTCTCCGCGTTCGTTACGCTGTGGAATCGCACGCGTATCAAACCAGCGATAGACACCGTCGTAGCGGCGAATGCGGAAAATCACAAACATTTCCTTGCCGGATTCGACCGCACCCATCCAGGATTTCATCAGGTAGTCGCGATCATCCTGATGCACATTTTCCAGCCAGCCAAATCCCAATTGTGATTCCAGCACCGTGCCGGTGTATTCGCACCAGCGGCGGTTGACGAAATCACAATAGCCGTCGGGAAGGCAGGTCCAGGTGAGTTGTGGCAGGCCTTCGGCGAGTTGGTTAAAGCGGGTGCGGTCTTCGTTAGCCTGACGCTCTGACTCCACCCAGAGTTGACTGGCTTGCAGGGTTTTGCGCAGTAAATCGATATCCAGGTTGCGCTTGGGCAGGTAATCAAATAAACCGTCGCGCATGGCATCGGCAATAATGCGCTCATCGGTATTGCCGCTGACCATAATAACCGGTGTAGGTGCGTCTCGGTGATTCAATATTTTTTGGATTAATTCCGAGCCCAGTGCATCTTTTAATTGGTAGTCAATAATTACGCAATCGAACTGATGTTGTTGCAATAATAATTCAGCATGGCTTGCCGATGTGGATTCCATAATGCGCAACTTCAGCAATGTTTTTCGCAGTGCGCGATTAATTTTTTCCAAATCCACATCGTCGTCTTCAATCAATAATAACAACATGGATTTATTGTCGGCGTAACTATCAAGCGTCATCGTCAGGATACCTCATGGCTCTGCTAGTACTAAATGGGCAGGTGCTAACCGGGTAGGCTGACAGTGCTGCGATAATTGTCCAACAGGCTTGCCAGTTTGGCGAATTGGGGCCCCACAGCGGATTTCACCATATAGCCGGCAATATTGTCCTGATAGGCGCGCATGCGATCCGATTCAGCGTCGGAGGTAGTCAACACAAAAATAATGCTATCGCGCAATTTTTTATCGTTGCGCACTTCGTGCAGAAATTCAAAACCGTTCATGCGCGGCATATTTAAATCCAGCAAGACCAGATAGGGTCTTTCAATGGTTAAGTCAGTGTGCTCGCCGCGCAAAATCTCCAGCGCTTCCAAACCATCGCGCGCCAGCACCACCGGAAAATCCATGGCATGTTTACGCAAGCTGCGCACCACAGATTCTGCTGCTACATCATCATCATCTACCAATAAAATACTGACCTTGCCTGAATTACTCATCGATATCTTTCCTCGCAAAACGTGGCCACCACACATGGAAACTGCAGCCGGTATCTTCACTAATTAATTCAATTTGCCCCCCGTGGCTTTCGGTGAGGCGTTTGGCCAGTGCCAGGCCAATACCACTGCCAGAGCTTTCGCTGTTGCTTAGGGTTTGGAATAAACGGAATACCCGCTCTTGCGCACCTTTGGGAATGCCGGGGCCGTTATCCACTACCTTGAATAAACAGTAACTGCCGCTGGCTTCGGCGCAGATAGAAATATGAGGGTCGACACCGGTGTGGTGTTTCAATGCATTACTAAACAGATTGCGCAACACCGTTTCCAGCGGAATTTTTGCGGCGATTATTTCTTTAATATGAATTTCTTGCTGGATATGGAAATGCGCAGGTATAGGTTGCATTTCAATAATGCCGCCTATCAGCGATGCTACATCAATAACACTGGATTCTTTTGCGCGTTTACCCGCGCGCGCATAGAGCAACAAGTCTTCAATCAGTCGCTCCATACGACCGATACGCAAGCGAATTCGCTCGATATTTTTGCCCACTGACTCGGGTGCTTTGTCACCAAGGTCTTCGTGAATCCATTCCACCAAATCGCTAATGCCGCGCAAGGGTGATTTCAAATCATGTGAAGCAACATAGGTAAATTCCTCCAGGTGGGCGTTGGCCTGTTTTAAATTTAATTCCAGGCGTTTGCGCTCGGAGATATCGGTCACTACCGCGAGGGTTAAATTACCTGCGTCACTTTCAACCTGGCTTAAACCAATTTCAATTGGAATTTCGGTTCCGCTTTTATGGCGGCCAGTCAAATCACGGCCCAAACCCATGGGGCGCAAGCTGGGTTTTTGGATGTAGCCCGCGCGCAACTTTTCATGGCCATCGCGATAGCGTTCGGGCAATAACACATCCATGGATTTGCCCAGCAGCTCATCGCGGTTGTAGCCAAATAAACGCAGCAAACTGGGGTTGATCATCTGGATGATGCCATGTTCATCCACCAGTAATTGGCCGTAAGGTGAGGCATCAATGACTTTACTAAAACGCTCTTCCAATTGTTTACGGCGCGTGATGTTAACTATGGTGGCAACGATAAATTGTTCGCCGTCCGCCACCAGTGAGCGCAAGCCAATTTCCAGCGGAAATTCGCTGTTGTCTTTGCGTTTGCCATAAAGATCGCGCCCGGCACCCATGTAGCGCGTAGAAGGTTGATCAATATAGCTTTGACGCAATTGTGCGTGGTTGCGACTAAATCGATCAGGCAGGAGCAGGTCGATACTTTTCTCAACCAATTCGGCGCGCGAGTAACCAAACAGGCGTTCGGCCTCGGCATTGATGTAGCTGATGCGTCCATCCTGATGGGTCACAATAATGCCCGCCGGTACTGCGTCCAGTAGCTCGCGGATATAGCCGGGTTGTTTGGGTGAATCGCCCTGAGGTGGCATCCTGTACGACTCCCTTGGTTACCTCGCTGAAACTTTCCGCGGCTTTCAGAAGGGAATTGCAAACGATAATTCCCCCTGAAACCCCGTGGTTCCTGGCTTGAGTATAGGCAGTGGCGATTTATCAAGCGCTATCATCCACACAAAAATAGGTCGGTTTTTCAGAGTTTTTGGCTATAAAAAGATCTGCTTAATGTCTCTTTAGGTGGTAGCCAGGTTTATAAGTGAAATTGATCAGTTGATTGGGGTGGAGGGAAAGGCAGAGCAAAGGTAATAGTAGGATTATTAAAGGGGTACAAAATAAAAACGCCAGCACAAGGCTGGCGTTTTTAGCGATGCTAAAGCGGCAAATTAAGCCAGTGCTTTTAATGCTGCATCGTAGTTTGGCTCGTGGGCAACTTCGCTCACCAGTTCGGTGTGCAGTACTTTGCCTTCTGCATCCAGAACCACAACTGCACGTGCAGTCAGACCTGTCAGCGGGCCATCAACCAGTTTTACACCGTAATCAGAGGCAAAGGCAGAGCGGAATGCAGAAGCAGGAATTACTTTATCCAGACCTTCAGCTCCGCAGAAGCGCGCCAGGGCGAAAGGCAGGTCTTGCGAAGCACAAATTACCACTGTGTTATCCAGTGCGCTGGCTTGTGCATTGAAGGTACGTACTGATTGGGCACAGGTAGGAGTATCAACGCTTGGGAAAATATTCAGAACAACGCGCTTGCCAACCAGATCGCCAGAGGAAACTTCAGAAAGATCGGTTTTTACCAGTTTAAACGCGGGTGCCTTGCCGCCCACCGCTGGCAGGTTACCGTTGGTATTGAAAGGGTTTCCTTTGAGAGTCACTGTTGCCATAAAAATATACTCCTGAATCTTGTGTGTTTGATTTGTCACTGAA
>JAGKWY010000026.1 GCA_021151625.1 Gammaproteobacteria bacterium
CCCGCCTCCACCGCCGCAGGCAGCTAAGAGGCTGGATGAAAGTAAGATTAATGCGACTTTGTTATTCATATTTCCCTCTAGGGTTTTGAAAACGCTAAAAAAATGGCATGCCGCACAGGCGTTATTGGGCGCGAGTGGGCGAGCAGTTTTAGAGTTGTCTAGAGGGAGTCTGCGTAGGGGAAAAATCGAAAAATTCTGGTGTTAGCTTGTGGATGAAGCTGACTTATTATTGGTGGCGAATCTTGCGCGAGAATGATGAGTGAGTCAAGAATGACGCCCCTCGGTTTAACGAAAAAGATATGCTATAAACCACCACCTTAAAGCTACCAATAAAAATACTTCATGCCTTGGGATATTTATGAATCGACACCTCCAGTTTTTTGTCGCCATGGTTTTTCCTCTGCTGTTGATTACTCCAGTCCAGGCCGAGGTTTTGGCTACCAAACAATTACTGACGCCCTTGATTCCTGATGCCAGCAGGCATATGTCCGTTCCTGTTGCGGTGGCCCATGACCCGCAAAAGCCAGTGTGGGTGGTTTACCAGTTAGTGGGTATCTCTGCCGAATCTGATCCTGAGGGTGAGGTGGTAGTAGATGCATCGTTTGAGATGGTTCCAATTCCGATTACCGATTCTGTTCTGATTTTTAAAGCGTCGGATATGAAAATAGAAACGTCTGCTGGCGCGCTGGATGAACAAGTAAAAGCGATGATCGGTGAGCGCAGTCCAGATGAAATGCGTGAAATATTTGGTGAAGAAATGTATGCCGCTTATCTGGCACTGAGCAAAAAAGAAGGCTCCTACCTGATCGGCAATATCACCAAAACCTATGAAGTGGGTGAGCCAGAGGGATTAAGTTTACTCACGAGTGTAGCGCGCGCGCGCGGAGTACAACCGGTGGTGCTGAATGTGATTATAGGGCAGGGCGATATTCCGGAGCAGTACCGCAATTCATTTATGAGTTCGCTGGAGGCCGATAAGGTAGTTGCTGCAATAATTTCGTTATTGTTGGCGGTGTTTTTTATTTTCAGGCGAAAGTAATATTCCCTTCCGGTTAGGGCTGGCAAAAAAAGCCTGATCATCCTTATGGATGATCAGGCTTTTTGTTTTCTGTAATTTAATTAGTCTGATTTAAAAACTGAGTTTCAAATTCAACTTCGCACTGGTTCCCGCTGCCGGGAAACCGATATCTGTGTAGTAGGTTTCATCGGTCAGGTTTTCCAGTGACAAGCCCACTTGCGTGAGTTGGTTAATTTGCCATTGTGCACTGGCATCAAAGCGGTTGTAGGCGCCCAATACTTGTTCATCATCAGCGCCGCTGTAGCGGGTAACTGCGAAGCGATCATCCACGCGTAAATAATTCACATTGAATTTCCAACTTTCGTTTAACGCGTAATGAATGGATGCACCATAAGTCACTTGTGGTCTGCCGAGTAAGTGGCTGTCTGAATCAATCATGTCGATATCGGTATAGCTTGCATGCGCACGCAAGCTTAAATCCTGTTGTACCTGCCAGTTAAACTCTGATTCAACGCCGCTGGTTTCTACGCGTGAGCGGTTTACGTTTTTAAATGTTTCTGCATCAAAGTCAATCAGGTTGCGATAGTGGTGATCGAAATAGCTAATGCGCGCATTGAATTGATCTTTATTAAATTCGAAACCTGCATCGCGCGTAGTAACAGTTTCTGGTTGCAAATCGAGATTGCCGACCAATGGGTGACCGAGTGCAAAGAAACTGGGCAATTTAAATCCTTCACCCCAGTTGGCAAACAAGGTCCAATTTTCATTGACTTCCAGGCGTGCGCCCACTTGTCCGCTGTCATTTGCTTCAAAACCTTCCGCATCATCGCGACGCACGCTGGCTTGTATTAAGAGCGCATCAGTAGCGTAGCCATTCAGGTTGACGAAGGCGCTATCAATTTGACGATCTAGTGCAAAGTTAATAGGAAACACATCAGGTGAAAATAAATAGCCTTCACTGGTGCCATCTTCTTTTTTTGTTTCTACACCGATGTTGGCCCAGAGTTTTTGTTGATTGCCGAGTGTGTTGATCCAGCTAAAGGCGGTGCGATTAAAATCAATCACTGAACCATTAGGTGGTACCGCATCAAATGGCTGTATGCCGGGCGAAGTTAAATCTTCATCGCGTTGATACCAGCTTGCGCTGACTTTGCTTTGCCAAACACTGTTGGCTTGTGTGATCCAGCTTAGGCCTGCACTTTGGTCTTTGTATTCGCTGCTATCGAGATCGCGGCTGGTTGCAAATTCCGGCCCGCCGCTTTGCTCGGGGAAGCTGGTACGCTCGCCATCGAAATAGCGGTAATTAAAATTCAGGGTGTGATTTTCCTGTTGCCAATTTAAACGGCTGGAAAATTCGGTATTTTTTGCGGTGCTGCCGGGCACTGGCTCGCCTGCATCTTTGGTTTGCAGTGAAAATGCATAACCGAGGTTGTTGAATTTGCCTGAGGTGCTGAGGCCGGTGCTGGCATAGTCATCGCTACCCACACTGGCATTGAGTGTAGTGGTGGTTTTGCCAGGGGTTTTGGTGATGATGTGAATGACACCCGCGAGTGCATCGGAACCGTAAACTGCCGATTGTGCGCCGCGAATAATTTCAATGCGTTCAATCGATTCAATATTGATGCTGTTTAAATCAAACGCACCACCACGGGTATTGGTTGGGTCATTGAGTTGTACTCCATCGAGCAATACCAATGTGTGGTTGGCTTCTGCACCGCGCAGGGCGATGGAAGTAATGCCGCCTGGGCCGCCTTGCTCTTCTACCCAGAGGCTGGGGATTTGGCGCAGTGCATCAATCACACTGTTGTTGCTGAGCAGTAACAATTCTTCCTGGTTGATAACGGAAACGGAAGAAGAAAGTTGTTCATTGGTTACCGGGTTGTAGCTGCCAGTGACGATTAATTCTTCAGTGGCGGAAAAACCTGGGGTCGCAATTAATGCGAGAAATAATGGAGTGAAGCGGAAGTTTTTCATTGTGAACCTTAAAAATACAAATTTGCCAGATGCGACTTGGCCGGAATCCGGCATTTGCTCCGGGACCGTGCGCACATGGGTGAAGCCAGTGTTTGCAAAGCATGCTTTGCACGCAGCTGAACGCCACAGATTTATCTGTGGCAGGTCCGCTTGCGGTTGCGCCCGTGTCCCGGAGTGAATGACGGAGTCTGGCCTTCTCTCTTACGAAGTAATAGTTATTGCCGGGGAAATTTATAGAGCGTGTAATACGCATCCATTTTTTCCACGGCATTTTTTTCAAATAATGTTTTTGTTTTTATGTGCGCATGATAAATCCGCGCCGTCTGTTGTGGGTGTATTCTGGCTTGTTCCATTGTTGCCAAATCAATACGGATACTTTTGCGATCTGCCGCGATGCTGATCGTTTTCACGGCTTCCGGTTTTACATCCAGCTCATCTGAACCATAATCCGACGCGTCGCGGTACACCCAGGACTCCAGCGTCAGCAGCGATCTTAGTTCATCCGCTGTTATTTTGCTGTCAATTGCCTGAGTGAATTCGATTGCAAAACCGCTGGTTGTCGCCTGCATCTCGATAATTGCCGGGGCAATTGTTTTTTCATCCCAAATAATGCGTTGCAAGCTTGCTACGTGACCACCTTTTGCCTGCCAGCCGCGACCGGTTTGGCCGAGCAATAAGCTGCCATCTTTCAAAAACAGTGGGCGCATTACACCGGATTCCAAACCATCGATAAAGGGCATCACGCTGCCTTGTTCAACACCATCCACTTTTTGTACAGCGATGCGCAACAAATTGGACTGGGTTTGATCGCCCATGAGCATCTGGCCGGCAAAGGGACCAAATTTTCCTTTTGTTGTGTCCCAGGCAGGATTGCCTGGTGAGTTGGCGACGCGATTGTGCGGCAACAAAATAATTGCCTGAGTACGCGTGTTTTGTACCTTGCTCCAGGCGATTTCGGGAGAGTCGGGTGTCATGCCTGGTAAATCCACCAGGCTGGATGGATGGCCGTAGAATTTATCTTGTTCAATCACGAATATTTTTGAAGTGCCCATAAATTCGCCCTGGTTATCGGAATACCAGATGCGGCCATCGGGTGCGGCGCCCAAACCGGCGGGGCTGCGCAAACCATTGGCCCAGGGGGTGAATTTACCGTTGGGTTCAACGCGAATATTCCAGCCTGCCAAACCGCCGGCACTGCCCATGTATTTACCATCGGCTTTGTAGGTGGAGCCATCGTTGCCATCGGCGAGGTTGATGCTGATGTAATAAGCTCCATCGCCGCCGCGCACCGGGCCGTGCATATAAGAGTGGTAGTTGCCGTGGTAGGAGTGGGCATCAAAGAGTGTTTCATAACTATCGGCAATGCCATCGCCGTTGGTGTCTTTAATACGCGTTAATTCGGCTTTTTGCCCGGCGATAACTTGCAGACCTTTTTTATCTTCAATCAGCAGGCCCAGGCTATCAAAAGTGCCTTCGGCAAATAATTGCCATTCACCTTTTACCATGCGCCAGATACCGGCAGTGCGTGTCGCAATCACGGTGGTATTGTTTGGCGTGAGTGCGAGGCCCAATGCTTCAAATAATTGTTCGCGGCCGTAGTTATCTTTGGGCGGATAGTAGCTTTCAATGCTGTAGCCTGCCGGTAAATCCGCTTTGGATTCGGTAATTTTTATCGGTTGTTTACGATAATTAAATTCGGATTTTTTTGCATGCCATACATTGGCGGCTACCTGCATTTTGGCAGTGAGTTTTGCCTGCTTGATGCCGGCCGGTAAAGTCCATTGGTTGTTGGCGATTTCACCTTTATCTGCCGCAGCGTTTTGCAACAACTGCGGGTTGAGTGAAAATTGCTGTGCAGTGTTAATGTCACCGCTCAGATGAATAGTCACTTCGCCGGCAGCATTAATGTTCGTCTGGATTTTGAGTGTGTTTTTTCCGACACGATAATTAAAGGTTGGTAATTCCTGTTTTTGTTTGGAGTTGCGTGTATAACCTAAAAATTGCGCATCCATAGCCGCAACACGGGGCAGGTGATCTTCTTTGCTGTAGAGCGATGCTTTGGCCGTTTCGGGGTCGCCAAATTTTGCATCTTTAAAGGAGAAGTCAATCGACTTGCCCTGTGCATTTAAAGGCGCTAATAAAAACTCATTGCTGCCGAAATTAATTTCGCGGCTTTCGTAACCCATTTTTAAACCTTTACCGCCGCGATTTAAAAATTCGCCACTCATATCCAGGAATCCGCCTTGCCAGATTTTGGTAATAGCAAGCAGGCGTGGATCGAATGAATAGTTAATGCCCCACGGGGTGCCTACGTGAATTGCGCGGCCGGAAACGCCAGCCATAGGGCCGCGCTGGATACGCACTTCATCGTCCACCAACAATTGCAGGCGATCTTCAATTGGGTCGTATTCTGCGGCGCCGGTTTGCGCGAGCAGTTTTACTGCGGGGCCTTGCTCAAAGGGTTCATTGAGTGTGGCGAGGTAAGCGCCTATCGCATCGATTTGCGCATCACTTAATGTTTGTGCCGAAAACGCAGGCATGATGGGTAAAAAGGCTTCGCCTTTTTTTGCTCCGTTTTCGGCAATGGCTAATTGCGAGCTGGGGTCGCGCAGGCTGCGGTGTAAATATTCTCGATTGGCTTTAATGGTAAAGCGATGGCCTTCACCGCCTTCTACTACAGTGCGATCGCGCGCTTCGCGTTTAAATAATGCATAGAGGTTGGGGCCGGTGCTGACCCCAGCGTCATTTTTACTGATCAGGTGGCAGGCATTGCAGCCGACTGATTCAAAGGTTTCTTTGCCCAGCGCTACAAAATCCACCAGCTCTTTTTGGTTGGTCTCGCCACCGGATTTTTCCGGCAAATTAATTTGACCAAAGTCCGCGGGAAGAATAGAAAAATTGCGCAGCGCCAATTGCCCTTGTTCAACCAAAATACTGGTGGGGCCACCCTGGTCTTCCCAGTTCATGCTGGCGCCGGGGCTGATGCTATCCATAATTTGATTAACCGCGACCGGCTCACCATTAATGCTGGCTTCTAGCAGTAAACCGTTCTGGGTTTTGTTGCGCGCCTCATCAAAACGCGGAGCGCGAAATTGCACGCTGAGTTGCGACCACTCATTGTTTTTGTTGGGTAAATCTATGGCGTAGCGGCCGTGTAAAAATAATCGGGCTTTGCTGCCTTCTGGTATTAAATATTCCAGCTGGATTAATGCATCGCTTAAATAGGCTTTGGTAACCAAATGACTGTTGCCGGATGGATTGCTACTAGATTGGCCAAGTACCAAAATATCGCCCGTTGCGGCCGGGGAAATTTGCAGTTTGTTGCCAACAGCGCTCACCGCTGCTGCCGTTTTCCACTCGGCGTTGTCTTTAAAATTGAGTGCAGGGTTAGCGGCTGGTGTATCGGCTAACACAAACGCCGGGAGTGAAAAACACGCGAGTGCGAGCGCAGATGCACGCAACTGATGAGCAAAAGGCATGGTTGATTACCTGTTCTTTCTTTAAGAAAAAAGCGCCGCCGCTTATGCAAGTGGCGGCGCGAAACATTGACAGTTCAATAAAGCGAAACTGTCAGCGGACAGAAACGGGAATTAGAGTTTACGCACCCAGATGTTGCGGAAGCTCACGGGGTTGCCGTGATCCTGCAAACGAATAGGTGCACAGTCATGCGGTTTGTAAGAGGGCTTGCCAATCCATTCAGTAGCACCCTGGATTTCAAAATGGTTTTGTACCAGCACGCCGTTGTGCAGCACAGTTACATAGCCGGGTGAGCTAAGTTTTTGTGCGCTATCAAATTTAGGCGCGGTAAAAATAATGTCGTAGCTTTGCCATTCGCCTGGTGCGCGTGTGGCATTCACTAAGGGAATGGATTGCTTGTACACGGAACCGGCTTGGCCATTGGGGTAGGTTTTGTTGTTGTAGGAATCCAGCACTTGCACTTCGTAACGCTCTTGCAAAAACACGCCGCTGTTGTTGCGGCCCTGGCTTTCCAGAACCTTCCCGTCGTCACCGGTGATTTTTGTGGGCGTCATCCACTCAATATGCAATTGCACATCGCAAAAAGATTCTTTGGTTTTGATATCACCGGTTTTCGGTGCAACAGTAACGGCGTTATTAGCCAGTTTCCATTTGGCTTCACCACCTTCTGCGGCTTGCCATTGGCTTAAATTTTTTCCATCAAACAACACAATGGCATCAGAAGGTGCTGCATTCGCCGGAGCCTGGATAACTGCAGGTACTGGCTCCCATACTTCGGTTTCCTGGGCGAGTTGCCAGGGTTCTTTTTTACCTGGGTCTGTTTTAGCTGCTTCTGCGGCGTGCAGGCTAGTACTGGCAATGGCTAATAAGCTAATGCACACGGGCAGGGCGCCGCGTTTGAAATTGGTGTTAATCATGGAGTGTGTTTTCCCGGGCTTGTTGCTCTAGTTGCTGTAGTTTTTATCTGTGTAAAATTTGGTTTTAGTTATAGCGACTATTTGCTTGCCCGGCGAATGCTTTTACACAGCTTGATAGAGAGACTGTGAGTGATTGCCACTCTTTAACACTGAACTACTGTGCAATAGCGTTTTGCGCCAAGTGTTGGTTATGCGGGCAATTCAAAAATTTGGAGGTGCTTAACCAGCTTTTATCCGGATAGTAGGAAAACAAAAACTGGTCGCCTTTGATGGTGTCGATCACCTTTTGCGCTACCCCTTTGCGCACGGCGGGGCAGCCGTGGCTGCGGCCCAAATGGCCTAATTTTTTGGCCAGTTTCAAATCGACATAATCAGCGCCGTGAAACACAATTTTGCGCTCCATAGCCAGGTCGTTAAAACCGTTTTCCAGTCCTTCCATCCGCAATGAATAACCATTGCCGCCCACATAGGTGTCTTTGGTGCGAAACAGGCCGAGGCTGGTTTGGTGGCTGCCCAAAGTGTTGGAAAAATTGCGCGCGAAGTTTTTACCGGTTTTCATACCGTGAGCTACCAGTTCATGGAACAGGAGCTTGCCGCTGACCAGATCAAACACCCACAGGCGCGGTTTGGTGGATACCAGGGAGTAATCAATCAGGGTGAGGTTGCGCGCCGGGGCCATGCCATCACTCAGGGCGCAATCCATCGCTGATAAGGCCATGGCAATCACTTTGGGATTGGCGGTAGGGGCGGCGCGCAGCATTTTATTGAGCAATTGCTGGTGCGATGAGGGTTGTTTAAAAACCACCGGTTTAAAAGGGTTGGCAAGCTTGCTATTGTCTGTTGAGGCAGAGTGGGCTGGCGCAATTATCGCTAAGGAAACACTCAGGCAGGCCGACATTAATAAGGCCTTGATATTCTGGTACCGCATGTAAAACCCCAAGACGCCGGGTACCCTTTTATTTAACAACGCTATTTATCAGAAAGTTGCGTGAATGTAGTCAGGGTAAAATTGTTGATGCAGCAGCCTTGCTGGGTGGTTTTCTTGTCATTCGGGCCAACCCGAAAGATTTTTATTAATTAAAACTCGGTTGTCATTCTAGGGATTTGGAGTCTGTTGTGGTGTAGTTCGGCAGCGGTGGCGGCGAGTGATAAAAAGCCGGCCGCCAAGCCGGACTTTTCGGCATTGATGGCTCAAGAGATAGAAGCGCGCATCGTTGCCCTGCAGTTGGCTTTTGAAGGGGCGGATGCCAAAAGCGCCCACTTCCTGAATCAGGCGGTTAGCAGCTTCTATCACCAGCGGCAGTATCGCCCGGCCTGGAATAACAAGGCGCGCCTGAGGGAGTTGATCGAATCTATTGAATCTGTGGCAGCTGATGGACTTAACCCGGACGATTATCAAGTCAACCAACTGCGTCATGCACTGCCGTTGATTGGCGATGATTCGCCGGAATCCCTCAATATGCGGGTGGATGACGAGCTGCGCGCAACGACTGCCTACTTGCGGGCTATTTACCATCTCTTTAATGGCAAGGTAGATCCCACCGGGTTAGACCCGCAGTGGAACTTTGAACTGGAAGACCTGACCCAAACCAGCCTGGCGACACAACTGCTGACCGCTGTTGATGAGGGCGGTATTGTTGAGCTGTTTGCCAAAACTCGCCCACAGCACCCCACTTACCGTAGTTTGGTGGCTGGTTTAAAACACTACCGCGAATTAAATGATGCCGGTGGCTGGCCAGCCTTGCCAACTGGCCCAACCCTAAAGCCCTGCATGATAGATCCGCAAGTCGTTATCCTGCGTCAGCGCCTGGCTGTCACCGGCGAGTACGCTGACCCGGAGTTAAGCGCGAAAGAATCCCGGGCTGTGGTGGAAGAATGTGTGGCAGTGAATGCAAAGGCGGCTGCCGCTGCCTCATCAATTGCATCTTCAATGGTGGGGGATTCTGCCTCCAATGGTGCAATAGAAAGCAGCAGCGAATCCTCTTCATCGCTTGCCAGCTCATCCGTTGAAGCTTCATCATCCAGCGCTGCTCCGATAAACCCTGCAGAAGTATTTGATCCCTATTTGGTTGAAGCAGTAAAAAGTTTCCAGCGCGACCAATACCTGGAAACAGATGGCGCTATTGGTCCGGCAACACGTGCAGCACTGAATGTCTCTGCGCAAGCGCGCGTGGATCAAATTCGCGTGAACCTGGATCGCGCACGTTGGCTGTTGCATAACATTCCACCGGAAATGTTACTGGTGGACGTGGCTGGATTTAAAATTACCTACTTCAAGGCCAATCAGCCGATTTGGCGTTCGCGCGTGCAAGTGGGTATGTCTTACCGCACCAGCCCGATTTTTAAATCAGAAGTAAATTACATAACGCTCAATCCAACCTGGACAATTCCGCCCACCATTTTACGCAAGGATGTACTGCCAAAATTACGCAAGGATTTAAGTTACCTGCGCGATAACAAAGTGCGTGTACTGGATAGCAGCGGCCAGGAATTGGACCCGGCCAAGATCGATTGGTTTAAGCCGGGCAATGTAACCCTGCGTCAGGATGCAGGCCCTCACGCAGCCCTGGGTAAAGCGGTCATTCGCTTCCCCAACTCGCATTCGGTGTATCTGCACGATACGCCGCATCAAAAATTATTTAACAAAAGCCAGCGTGCCTTTAGTTCTGGTTGTATCCGTGTAGAGCGCGCACTGGAGTTGGTGGAATTGCTGCTGACGGAAACCCCGGGCTGGGATAAAACCGCCATTGATAAAGCACTTGAAACAGGCAAAACCCGCAACGTGAATCTCGCCAAGCGCGTGCCTATCTTGCTGGCTTACTGGACAGTGGATGCGGTGAGCGAAGACAAGATCGCTTTCAAGCCGGATATTTATGCGCGCGATGCCCAGGTGCTAACCGCGTTAAACCGTAACAATTGAGGGGAAAAATCCGCTAACAGCGGTAAATGAGTCGAGTTTGGTGACTTTTTGAACAGTCGCGGCATGCAAATTTGTATTTATCGCAAGTCGCGTCTAGCGTTAATAGGTGTTAAGACCATAAGCCGTATCTGGCACATACTCCTAATTAATAGCTAAGGTTCACTAAGGACACCATCCATCATGGCCACCAAAAAATCCTCGCGCGCCAATGAAACCCTTGAGCAAGATGATCTGATCACGCTGGATGCTCCGCCGCTTGGGGCGCTGCGGTTCCAATATCGCACTGGATGTCGCCTCGCTGGTTTATAACGCACGCAATTATTACCTCAACGATTTCACCAACGAAGAAAAAGAAGTCCGCGAGCAAGATCATAAACCCATGCGCTGGATCAAGCGCGGGTTGCATTTAAAAGGGTCGCATCGCCTAAAGCCGGTATTTTTAATTGAGCCGCTGGTAATGCTCGGCGATCTGGATAAAGACATTGATGGTCGCATTCGCTTTTCCCATAAAGGCGAGCGCTCGGGCTTTTTGAAAGACTATACCAAAATGAAAATCATGGATTTGTCTGAAGTCCATGCCGGTGGTTCCGGTAACGCGCCGATTCTTGGGCAGTACCTCGCCAAAATTATTTTGAACAAAGATACCCAGCGTTTTTCCAATCCCGATTGGAAACATGTGCATTCCTACTTAATTGATTCTTGCGGTATCAAAGCCAACCAGTCGCGCTTGTATTTTTATATTTTCAGTGCGGGTGGCGGCACCGGCTCAGGCATGGCGAGTGAGTTTGGCCTGGCGCAGCAATATGCCTACATGAGTAAAACCTTTGATTCGCACTCGCAAGCGGATAACGCCGAAAATCGCGGCCACTCTTTTGTGTTTGAGCCGATATTTACCAGTGGTATTTGCATACTGCCGAACATTTCTGACCATGGGGTGGAAATGTCGGAAGCGTTGCATATCAATGCCGGTCGCTTGTTGTGTAAATACTTGTCGGAGGAGTGGGATTTCTCTTACAACTTCGACAACGAAGATTCGAGCGAAGCCAGTGTTATGCATCGCATTCGCCCCTGGAATGCGATGATGCTGATCTCCAATGACATTATGCGCTATGCCGAAGAAACCGATGAAGGCGCTATCCAGCATATCGATGTTAATGCCATGGAGAAGTACGCCAATCAATATATCTCCCAACAAATTTTTAATATTCTCACCGCACAAGCGGTTACTACGGATTACGACGAAAATTATTTCCGTCGCGCGGGTATTGATATTGGTGAAACCATTCGCCTCGACGCTAACGACCTGTTTATGAGTCTCGCCGGCCCGGTGGCAGTGGCTTATGCCGAATCAGTGATTCCTACTGCATTACCAGTGCAGGGCGTGGATAAATTGCGTGGCCTGGAAACCAAAAAAAGCAGCGAACTGAATATCGATGATTTGTTCTATCGCTCAATTGATTTGCCGCATTTCAACAAGGTGACCCAGGCAATTGAAGGTATCAGCCTTTTGCCGATTGAGTCTGAGCACTACCGTGCTGCCCTGGAAAATTATTTGCAAAAAGGCTATGACCCGGAAGAGCTGAAGAACCTGCATTTCTTCAAAAATTGTTCGTCGATTGTGTCAATTATTTCCCTGCCGAAAGATTACAAGCTCTCCTATATGGATTTGAATAAGCTCAAATCCCATTTGAATGGTTTGTTCCCGAATACTACGTTGAAACGTTATGCGCTGGTGATAGGCGCATCGGCCAATATTTCGCTGACGACCCTGATCGTAAAAAGCCCCTGTTTGAGCGATGACTTCCTTACTTTAATCGTGGCCTTTATCAAACGCTGTTTCGCCAAAGACCCTTATCGGTTTGACGAGCAATTGGATTCCGCCATGCTCGACTTTATCCGCGCCGAAGACTTTGATGAAAAACTGGTGGATAAAATGCTTAACGAGTATGAGAACCCGGCGAAAATTCTCGATACCAACTGGTATGCGATTAAGCCGATGTACGAGAAAAAATACCGCGAGCTGATCAATGACTCGGAAAAATTCTGTTCGATCAACGATATCCGCTTGTCGCGCGACAGTGTGAAAAAGGCAATCAAATACCTACGTGAGATTTATCGGCACAAAATCAGCAAAACGCGCATTGTTTCCCTCAACTCTACATCGCTATCACTCGATAAACCCAAAAAGTAATTGGTGTGGGTATTGGCTGCTAAAAACGGAGAGGCTCGCCTCTCCGTTTTTTTATTGTAAACTGCAGCGACTTTTAACTGGAGGTTAATATGGTTCCTGCATTACTTTTAATTGACCATGTGCATGTATCGGTGAAAAACCGCGCTCAGGCCGAGCAATGGTATAAAGATGTACTGGGTTTTGCGCGCGTTGCTGAATTTGATGAATGGGCGACTGACAAGGGCCCACTCACCATGGGCAATGCCCAGGGCAATATCCATTTGGCCTTGTTTGAGTCAGACAAGGTGCAAAACACCGTTATCGCTTTTAGCGTGACCGCCGAAAACTTCTTTGCCTGGATTGAGCATCTGAAGGACAAAGGAATCACCACCAACATCATTGATCACAATCTCTCCTGGTCAATTTATTTCCGCGATCCGGATGGCAACCCCTTTGAAATTACCACCTATGACTATGCCGAGGTACATGGCTATATGGAGTGGGATGCGTGATTGCTGCTATGCCGCAATACGCTAATTAAATGCGCATTTTTGATCATGGCCAGCTGGCTGCTTTGCCGTAAGATGAATTGAGTTTCGGTGATCAGGAGTTGTTGTGAATTCATGTCAGCAGCGCTGTGCGCAATTATTGGATTTTATCGAGCAGAATCTGGAAACAGATTTGGATATTCCGCGCTTGAGTGCGCAGGCCTGCGTTTCCCCCTTTCATTTGCAGCGCGTGTTTCGCGGTTTGTGCGGGTTTTCTGTTGCCTACTACATCAAACAGCAACGGTTAAAGCGTGCAGCCTGGCAGTTGGCTTATCGCCCGGAAATGCGCGTGCTGGATGTGGCATTGCAGGCGAGCTATGAAAGTTCAGAAGCGTTTTCGCGCGCGTTTAAGCAAGTGTGCGGGCAAGCTCCCAGTGAATTTCGCACGGCACCCGATTGGTCACCCTGGCAATTGGCGGGAGTCGCCATCAATCACGTGCGCAATGAGGTATTGGCAATGCAGAATGTAGATTATGTAGTTGAATTGGTAGAGTTTCCGGCATTATCGCTGGTTGTGTGCGAGCATCGCGGCAGCCCGGCCAGTTTGCCGCAATCTATTGCAAGGTTTATTGGCTGGCGACGCGAGCAGAGCTTGCCGCCGGCGAAATATCGCACCTTCAATTTAGTTTATGACGATCCGGATTCGGTAGCACCGGAAGACTTTCGTTTTGATCTGGCCGTTGCGGTTAATCAGCAATACGAATTGAATGAACCGGGTTTTGTGCATAAGCAATTACCCGCATTGCGCTGCGCACGCATTCGCCATCAGGGCGGTGACCATGGATTGGATGCTGCAGTACGCTATTTGTATACCCAGTGGTTGCAGGGCAATGATGAAGAGCCCAACAACTTTCCGTTATTTTTCGAGCGCGTTAGTTTTTTCCCCGATGTGCCCGCGCATCTGGCTATCACCGATATCTATTTGCCGCTACGCAATTAGCTTAACCCGGCGCATTCGAGAGGATGCGCCGCGGGTTTAGCGTTTCACTGGTAGCCAGATTTCAATATCACCTGTCCCTGTGTGTGGATCAAAGGCTTCGCCATAGCGCTCAAAAAAATGCAGCGAGTTTTCTTGTGCGATGGCGTGTTGGTACCCGGATGTTGGCAACCATTGATCAAACGCAAAATCAATAGTGGTGCGCAGCGTTTGTACCGATCCCACATGGGTAAATACGGCATAGGTTTGTGAGGGAATAATAAACGGGCTGAGGTCGGCGTCTAATCCGGTAAAATCCCACACTGCACAGGCGGCCATGTAATAGTATTCATGGTTACGCAAATGAATACATACGCCATAACCGACATTATCCACGCGCTGCGCAATCAGATCCTAGCCGCTGGTTAGCTGCTGCCAGAGCTTTGGAATTTTTTGCGCGGCGTTTTGGTCCAGTGGCTCGCGCAAACCGGCCACCAATAGCGGCCCGGCTTGTTCAATTCGCGGTGGAGCAACTGCTGGCGTCACATCAGCCGAAGTGTTGTTGGAATCGTTCATCTTTAGTTGGGTCCAGTTCGCGCACAGGGCGAATTTCTATAGTGCCAAAACGCGCCGGTGGAATTTTGCTGGCGAGTTGAATAGCTTCATTTAAATCGCGTGCGTCCAGTAAATAGAATCCGGCCAATTGCTCTTTGGTTTCTGCAAAAGGCCCGTCGGTAATTAAAGGCTTGCCATCGCGAATACGCAAGCTGGTAGCAGTGGTTGAAGGGTGCAGCGCATTACCGCCAATCATTTTGCCGCTTTCACGCAGCCCCTGGCCGCAGGCGTCGCATTCGCTGTTCAACGCTTTCCACTCATTAGAGGTCATGTTGTTGATGATATTCTCATCGTAAAAAACCATGCATAAATATTTCATCGGTTGCTCCGCTGCGGATGTGAATTGATAGCGATTATGCCTGAACGTGTGAAGGTTCCATAAACATAATTTCCCAGTTGTGGCCATCCAGATCTTCAAAGCCGTGGTAATACATAAAACCGTGGTCAATTGGTTCTGCCGGCGCTGCTTTACCTCCTGCCGCTACGGCTTTTTTGACCATCTCATCCACTTGTGCGCGGCTGTCGCAAGAGAGGCAAATCAGTACTTCCTTGGTGGTGTGGGCATCGGCAATGGCTTTGGGGGTGAAGCCTTTAAAAAAGGGTTCGGTTAATAGCATGGAATAAATGGTGTCGCTAATCACCATGCAGGCTGCATTCTCGTCGGTAAATTGCGGATTAAACGTATAACCCAATTGTGAAAAAAATGTTTTGGATTTTTCCAAATCTTTTACCGGAAAATTAATAAATACTTGCGTTGGCATAATTCAGTTCCTTAGTGCATCTTGTTAAAAAAGAGTTGTTTAATAGTGTTGTGAAAAGGTGTTGATAAATTTATTCGTAGCGAACAATAGATTTAAAACCGCCATAGGCCATGCGTTTAAAATCAAAGGGCGGATTTTCCTTATCGCACATGTCATTCAGGCGCGGGTCGGCCATTACCAGCGCATTAATACGATCGCGCTCTTCGCGTGAGGGATAAATAATCCAGGCAATCACTACCGTTTCATCGCCTTTACAACCCGCTGCCGTGCGAAAAGAAGTCAAATCCTGATGCTCAAGGTCATCGCCTACACATTCCCAGTAGGCAAGGGCGCCATGCTCTTTCCACACGGCGCCGGCGGTATTGGCCATTTTTTGGTAATCGGCCAGTTTTTCAGGGGCAAGTGGCAGTAAAAAGCCATCTACATAATGAGTCATGGTGTATCTCCTTAAACAAAGTTGGTTTTAAACGCTGTTGGTTGACTGTTATCTATTAGTCGCAAGGGCTTATGGAAATTCGACAGCGGCAGGAAATTTTTTTGCGATTTCTTTGGGAATTATTAAAACTGCTTTATAGTCAATCAGTTACCTTCAATTACTTGGTCAGGGAGTCAGGTTTATGAGTGCTCGCGGACAATGTTTATGCGGTGCTGTGTCATTTAACGTCCAGTTTCCCTCCCGCTGGGTGGCCCATTGCCATTGCACTATGTGCCAGCGCGCCCACGGGGCGGCGTTTGTAACCTGGGCGAGCGTGAATACGGCGCAATGTACCTTGCAGGATTCACAAGGGCACTTGCGCTGGTATCAATCTTCAGCAGAGGCGGAGCGCGGTTTTTGCAGTCAGTGCGGCAGCAGCCTGTTTTTCCGTTCCAGTCGCTGGCCGGGGGAGATTCATATCGCCCGCGCTAACTTTATTGATCCACTCGATAAGGAGCCGCAGATTCACGGTTACTATGACACCCATGTTGATTGGATCACCCTGGCAGATTCACTGCCCAAAAAGCCTGCGCCCGGTATTTAATGCTGCAGTTTGCAAAAAATTAATTATTTGAGTTGATCTATGGAACACCACGAAACACTTCTGCATGCAATTTATTATTTGCTCGCCGCCACCATTGCTGTGCCTTTATTTCGCCGGCTGGGTTTAGGCGCGATTCTCGGTTATTTGGTGGCCGGCGCCATTATTGGCCCCTATGAATTGGGGTTAATTTATGAACCTGAAGCCACCTTTCACTTTTCTGAATTGGGCGTGGTGCTGCTGCTGTTTGTGATTGGCCTGGAATTAAATCCACAACAATTGTGGAAAATGCGGTTGGATATTGGCCTGCTCGGCGGCTCACAAATGTTATTGACGGCGTTTGCAATTACTGCCGCGCTTGCCGTGTTGTTAAATTTATCCTGGCAGCAGGGGTTTATGATCGGCCTTGCGCTCGCGTTATCATCAACCGCGTTTGCAGTGCCTTTAATGGAAGAACATAAAATCATGGGCTTGCCGATCGGGCGCAAAGGCTTTTCGATTTTGCTCTTGCAAGATCTGGCGGTGATTCCCATTTTATTATTGCTTGCCACCTGGTCACCGGTTGCCAATGAGGATGCCCATGTGCCCTGGTGGATTGGCTTGTGTACTGTGGCATTTTTACTCTTGGCCGGTGCGCGAATTTTTAATCCGCTGTTACAAGTAGTTGCGAAATACGGCAGCCGCGAAATTCTTACCGCTGCAGGTTTGTTAATTGTATTAAGCGTTGCCTACCTGATGCAGTTGGTAGGTTTCTCCATGAGTATGGGGGCATTTCTCGCCGGCATATTGCTCGCACAATCCTCCTTTCGTCATCAATTAGCCGCCGATATAGAACCTTTTAAAGGTTTGCTGCTGGGATTATTTTTTATTGCCGTTGGCATGTCATTGAATTTGCGTTTGCTGTTTGCGGAACCGCTCTTAATTCTGGCACTCGCATTGGCGTTAATGCTGATAAAAATTCTGGTAGTGGCTATTGTTTTGCGTGTGCGTAAATTTCCGTTAAAAGAAGGCCTGCTGATGGGCGTGATGTTGGCCCAAGGCGGTGAATTCGCATTTGTGGTGATGTCCACCGCCGAGCAAACCCAATTTCTCCCGCAAGACATTGCCAGCTATGTAGTGCTGGTGGTGGGTATTTCCATGGCGCTCACCAGTCCGCTGGTAATTCTGCACGAACTGATTACGCGCAAGCGCACCATGCAGGAAAAGGCCAAAGAAGATGCGGAGCAGGCTGCCCATTCACTACAAGCATTAGAGCAGCCGGATGCGCACAAGGCGGAGGTGATCATTGCCGGCTTTGGTCGCTTCGGCCAAATTATTGGCCGTATTCTGACGGCAGGTAATATTCCGTTTAATGCGTTGGATAAAAATCCCGAACATATTGAATTCCTGAAAAACTACGGCGTGCAAAGTTATTACGGCGATGCCACGCGCATAGAATTACTGGAAGCTGCCGGTATTCGCGAAGCCAAAGTATTGGTAATCGCACTGGTAAATATTGAAGCCTCGCTCACCATCACCAAATTGGTCAAAACCCATTTCCCGCACATTACATTAATTGTTCGCGCGCGCGACCGCGCCCATGCCTACCAACTGGCGGAACTCGGTGTGGAAAATCCCATCCGCGAAATCTACGAGTCCAGCCTCAGCGCCGCCATGCAAACCCTCACGGAAATCGGCTACACCGACGGCCAATCCCAACGCGCCATCGATATTTTCCGCGAACACGACCAAAGCTTATTGCATCAAGCCATTGCCATCAGCAAAGACCCAAAAGAATTGGCGCTGCTGGTAAAGCAAAGCCGCAAAGAGCTGAAGGATTTGTTTAGTAAGGATGTGCAGTTGTGAGTCAAGACAATTTTTAGGAGCTAATGTCGATGAGCTTTACGTACGATAGCGACATATCCAATGCGGATTGGCAGCGTATTTCTGAGCTGTTTTTTCTGGTTGGGTGGGGTCACAGATCTCCCGCCGATATTGAAGCTGCTTTTAGGAAAAGCAGTTTTGTGCGTTTTGCCTATGGAGAGAATGTTCTGGTTGGTTTCGGGCGCACGGTGGATGATGGCAAGTATTACGCATCTATTGTGGATTTAATTGTGCATCCAGAGTTTCAAGGCGAGGGAATTGGTTCATCGATTCTTACTAGCCTTAAAGATTCGCTCGAAGGTTATATTTTTACTACGCTAACCTCTGCAATTGGTAAGGAATCATTTTACGAAAAGCAGGGCTGGAAAAAACAAACTACCAGTTTTATTTGGCCGCGATCTGTTAAACAAGCGCAAGATAACACCTAGTTTTTTGATCACCTCATTTTTGTTAGGAGGGAAAAGCTATGGCTGATAAACAGTATGATGAAGTGTTGAATATTTTAAAGGTGCGTTTCGAAAAGAATATGAATCGTCACCAACACCTGAGTTGGATGGACGTGCGAAATAAGCTGGAAGCATCGCCTGCGAAATTAAAATCCTTGCTCGAAATGGAAAATACAGGCGGCGAACCTGATGTGATAGATGTTGATCAGAGTACAGGCGAGTATATTTTTGTTGATTGCGCTATTGAAACACCCAAAGGGCGTAGAAGTTTGTGCTATGACGACGAGGCTTTGTCTGCACGTAAAGAACATAAACCCGCAGGAAGTGCTTTGGCCATGGCAGCAGCTATAGGTATTGAGCTATTAAGCGAAGATGAATATCGAAAGCTGCAGCAGCTTGGAGAGTTTGATTTAAAAACATCCAGCTGGATAAAAACACCACATGCGATTAGAAAGCTTGATGGCGCTCTGTTTATGGATCGTCGTTATGACCATGTTTTTGTTTATCACAATGGTGCGCAATCCTATTATGCGGTGAGAGGGTTTCGCGGCTTATTAAGGGTGTAGTTTGCATATGGATGAAACTTTCACCGGCTGCAAATTAGCCTATTTCCATAACGGCAAATTGTTGGTCTATCGACGCGATAATAATCCTGCGATTCCATTTCCCAACCAATGGGATTTTCCCGGCGGTGGCAGGGAAGGGGATGAATCACCGGCAGACTGTGTATTGCGTGAGTTGCAGGAAGAGTTTGGGCTGGTATTGCCTGCTGCGCGATTGGTATATCGACAGCAGGTGGTGAATCATTTACAAAACGGTTTGTCGTGGTTTTTTGTTGCGCTAGGTAATGAAGATGAAATAAACGCTATTCGCTTTGGCAATGAAGGGCAGTATTGGCAAATGATGGATACTGCAACATTTTTGGCAGATCCAGATGCTATGCTGATCCTGAAGATCCGGTTGCTACGGCTGTTGCATGGCAATCTTTAGCTGATGCTTGAATAAAATAATTTTTCTGCTGTCGAAAGGTAATTGCCTCAATCGACAAATAATACCTCGCCCATTATAGGGAAGCGAGGTTAACTCTCTCTAACGAGTCTTTTTTCCAAATTGTTACAAATTATGAAAGGAGCCAGATTATGAAAAATATCGGTAGCTGCCATTGCGGTAATATTCGTTTTGAAGTTGAGGGTGAAATAGATTCCGGCCTGGCATGTAATTGTTCTATTTGCCAGCGCAAAGGTTCCCTCTTGTGGTTCGCGCCGTTTAATGCGTTCAAGTTGTTGGGTTCGGGCGAGAATGTTGGCACTTACACCTTTAACAAACATGTCATTCACCACAAATTTTGCCAGGTGTGTGGTGTTTCACCTTATGCAGAAGGCGTTGACCCTGCCGGTAATAAAATCGCAGCAATTAATATTCGCTGTATTGAAGGTATAGATCTGGATGCTATTCCGGTACATCACTTTAATGGTAAGGATGTATGACTAAAGTGGCAGTTTGTTGAATTGTAGTGGCCAGTCGTTGCTCGTTGCACCCCAAAATTTGTTAGACACCTGCGAGGGAATTTCAATGCAAACACTAATGACTCCTGAATTATACGCAGCACTTTTTATTTGTGTGCTGGCGCCCTTCCATGCTGTGCTGGTGGCTACTATTAAAGGGCATTTGGCAGGGCTTGCTTGGGGGAGTGGCAATCGCGATACCACACCGGATTTTCCTGCCTGGGTCGATCGTTTGTCGCGCGCCCATCTTAACTTGCTGGAGAATCTGCCCACGTTTGTCGGTGTAATTTTGATTGCACATGTCGCTGGCGTGCACGATCAGTTAACAGTTTGGGCTGCCTGGCTATTTGTTGCGGCGCGGCTTGTTTATATTGTGATTTATGGCTTGGGAATTACTTTTTTATCCATTCGTACACTGCTGTTTTTTTTCTCGCTGGGCTGTGTATTTACTATTGCCTTGCGTGTTTTTCAAAGCGCGTCAATGTAGCTTTTCTGCAAAAAAATAGCTGCATAAAAAATTTACTATCTGAAGTGTGCCTTGTTTAATGGCATGATGTTTTAGAGATTAGGCTGCTTGGAAAATAGATTGCTTAGGAAATAGATGAGTTAAGAAATAGCTTGCAACTTACTGCGCAGGAAGCGCTGTTCGGGCTCCTGTGTAGTAAGTGCAATCGCTTTTTCGTATGCGATTCTTGCATCATCGTATTGCTGCAACTGAACTAAAAATTCAGCGCGTGCCGCGTGCAGCAAGTGATAGTCCTTAAGTTGGTTGCGCGCGACCAGATCATCCAGCAGTGCCAGCCCTTGCGCTGGCCCATCGCGATGGGCAATTGCCACAGCGCGGTTGAGTTCGATAATCGGTGATGGATGACGAAATAATAATAAATCGTAGAAGCCGCAAATTTCGTCCCAATCAGTTTCAGCAAAACTCGCGGCATCGGCATGCAGCGCTGCTATAGCTGCTTGCAAACAATAAATATCGGCACTGCCGGTGCCCAGGGCGCGCTGGATTAATGCCGAGCCTTCGGCAATTTGCGCTTTGTCCCATAGGGATCTGTCCTGATCTTCCAGGCGAATTAAATCGCCCTTGTTATCAATACGCGCTTGGCGACGCGAATCCTGAATTATCATTAGTGCCAATAGCCCCAGTACTTCAGCCTCGGGCAATAAATTGGCGAGCAAACGTCCCAGGCGGATTGCCTCCTGCGCTAATTCCTGGCGAATTAATTCGGTACCGGATGAGGCGGAATAGCCCTCATTAAATACCAGATAAATTACGTGTAACACTGCATCAAGCCGTGCAGGTAATTCACTGCGTGCGGGAATTTCGTAAGGAATTTTCGCATCACGAATTTTATTTTTGGCGCGCACTATGCGCTGTGCCAAGGTGCTGGGTGTGGTGAGAAATGCACGCGCAATGGCTTCGGTGGTTAAGCCGCACACTTCGCGCAGAGTGAGTGCCATTTGCGCTTCAGGGGCGAGGCTGGGGTGGCAGCAGGTAAAAATCAATCGCAGTTGGTCATCTTCAATGTTATGGGTATCGGTATATTCATCGTCATCCGTGTGTAATTCCTCCTCCAGTTTTTCGGCGATGTCTTCCCATGAGGTATTCATGCGCGCGCGTTTGCGAATTTGATCAATGGCTTTAAATCGCCCGGTAGATACCAGCCAGGCGCGCGGATTCTGCGGCACCCCTTCAGTTGGCCATTGGTGCAGGGCGGCAGTAAAGGCTTCCTGCAAAGCCTCTTCGGCGATATCAAAATCTTTTAGCAAACGAATCAGTGTTGCGAGCACGCGGCGCGATTCACTGCGGTAAATACTGTTGATCAGGGCTTCTATACTGGCCGGCATGCAAATTCCTTAATCATTAAGCATTGTGATTATCATCGACAAACGCCGTTGCTATAGCGGCGAGCAGTAAAAAAATGCCTGCGCTCACCAGTGCGTAAATCGGCTGGCCGCCAAACCAATGGCTGACTACCAGCGCTAAAATACTGGAGGCCAGTATCTGCGGGATAACAATAAAAAAATTATAAATGCCCGCGTACACGCCCATTTTTGCGGGCGGCAATACGCTGGTTAAGATCGCCAGCGGCAGCGCCAGAATCGAGGCCCAGGCAAAACCTACACCCAGCATTGCGAGCAATAACCACTGCGGGTCGCGAATCCACAGGAAAGAAATAAATCCTGCTGCCCCTAAACACAAATTCACCATATGGGTAATTTTACGATTGGTTTTTCGCACCAGAATTGGAATCGCAAATGCGGCTAAGGCAGCAAAGCCATTGTAAGCCGCAAACAATACACCCACCCAGTCGGCGCCTTCGTTATAGGCGAGAGACGTTGGATCAGTGCTGTGGTAATGATGGGAGGTCACTGCGGCAGTGGTGTAAATCCACATTGAAAATAAGGCAAACCAGGAGAGACATTGCACTACTGCAAGCTGGCGCATCACGCGCGGCATTAACACTATATCGCGCGTAATTTGATAGAGCATATTGTGTTGGCGCTGGCGTGCCTGAAGTGCCCCGGCAATAATTTGCAGCGCGCCGAAGAGTGCGATACCGATGGCAAGAATTAATAATTTGTAATCAAAATCAGCGCTCAGGATCAATGCGGTAAACAGAATTCCAGCTGCTAGAAACCAACTGCCATTGCGATAAAACCCGAGGTAAATTTTTTCGTCTTGCATGGGGTGTTGCGCATTGCGCCATTGTTCAAACCTGGCCATTTGCTCAGGGCTATATTCTGTTGTTTTCCACGCTGACCAGCAGAGGCTTAACAATAAAATCGATGCCCCTGCATAAAACGCATAGGTCACTGAAGGCGGTACTTCGCCCACAGGTGCTGTGTTAACTACATCCAGCCAATTACTTAAAATCCAGGGTAGGGCAGAGGCTACCACTGCACTTACCCCAATAAAAAAACTCTGCATGGAAAAGCCAGACGCACGCTGCTCATCGGGCAGCGTATCACCCAACATGGCAATACTGGGGGCAAGCGCAATATTGAGCGAGGCATCCAGCACCCACAGCATTCCGGCGGCAATCCATAACTCAGGTGAATTAGGCATAACTAATAAGGCGAGTGTCGCGGCTGTGGCGCCGCAGAGTATATATGGGCGGCGGCGGCCAACGCGGTTCCAGGTTTTATCGCTCATATAGCCAATCACTGGCTGTATAAGCAAGCCAGTGATTGGCGCTGCAACCCAGAGGATGGGAATTTCCTCAATAGGTGCGCCGAGTATCTGGAAGATGCGGCTAACGTTGGCGTTCTGTAGCGCAAAGCCGAACTGGATACCAAAGAAGCCAAAGCAGAGGTTCCAGATTTGCCAGAAATTGAGTTGTGGTTTGCTGTTCATGGAGGTCGTTAGTTTATAGGTTTTATTGCAGCCTGACGTCATTGTCGTTACAGGCTCGATTGTAGTGAACGGATTATCACCCAGAAGCACACTTTTGAAAACGTTTTCAGAAAATTTATTTGTCCGATAAATTTTCCTTTTCTTAAAAAAATTAAAAAGAAATCGATTTCAAAATTTTGAAAACGATTTCTTTTTTTTGTCGCCATAGACACCCCCCAACCCCCTTATTAAGATGATGAAAAGCAAAAGTATTTCGTTGTCACCGCAGCGAAAATATTGGCTTTTGATTCAGCTGAAATTGATTTTCTACTTGCGTCAAAAAACAAAAAAATAAGATTTCATTTTCTTGACGCAACAGTTAATCAGGTCTAGCGAGCAACTCATATTACATAAAAAAAGAATTCACCCTGTTTCAGGTGGGGTGAGTTGCCTGCACTACTCCTGTGCAGCGCAGCGTTAATCCTGAAGATTTATTGAACCAGGCGTAAAAAATAAATCCATAAATCGATAAACGGAGAAGTCCATGAACACTAAGCGAGGCTTTAAGAAAAAGCTGATAGCCAGCGCAATTGCTTCCTATGCGGCATTGGGGTTGGGCGCATCGGCAATTGCCCAGGAAAATAGCGAAGCGGTCGAAGAAGTTGTGGTGCTTGGCGTAAAAGGCGCACAACAAAATGCCATTAATGCCAAGCGCGAGGCATCGTCAATTATCGACGGCATCTCGGCGGAAGATATCGGCAAGTTACCAGACGTCACCATCACCGACTCCTTGCAACGTATTACCGGGGTGCAAATACAGCGCACTGCCGGTGAGGGTAATCGGGTCAGCGTACGCGGTATGCAACAAGTGGCAGTAATGCTAAATGGTGAGCAATTCCTGGCGGCGGGTAACCTGGCGGGAGCGCAACCGGACTTTGGTGATGTGCCAGCCCAGTTGTTACGTTCTGCTGATGTATTTAAAAGTTTGGATGTAACCAATGCGGTATCGGGTATTACCGGTACCATTGATATACGTACATTTCGGCCGATGGATTTTGATGAAGGGCTGACCGCTGCTGGTGGTTATGAATTATCAACTGGCGAAATCAGCAAGGAAAACGATGGCACTTTTAACGCACTGGTTAGCTGGCGCAACGAAAATATCGGTTTGATGTTATCCGGTGTTACCGGCGAGAAAAACCTGGCAAACGATTATGCCGGTCGTGCAGGTGATCCGATTGGTTTGCAAATGGGGAATGATTCAGAATTTGATGGGCAGTGGATGGTGAACCATAACCACGGCTATCGCTTTTCTAAACAAACCTACGAGCGCAACCGCGATGGTTTTAACCTCGCCTTGCAGGCAGATTTGCAAAACGGTCTTGAATTGGTGGTCGAAGGTTTTTATACCGATGCCAAAGAATATCAACGCGAAGTGGGTCTAAATATTTCCAACCGTTGGCAAGGAATGGGTGCACTTAAAAGCGATCGCAAAGCCCTGTGGGATGACCAATACCAAAATGGTTGGACCGGCGCTCAAATTGCAGCACCTACCAACGCCACTAAATCCATCACGGGCGATAATGGTCGCGATTGGATTATTGCCGATGAATACAATGTTGAGCCTTTATGGTTGCAATCCATTGGCGGTAACCGCGTTATTGATACCGGTTCCAAAAACTTTAACGTTGAATTGAAGTTTGATAATGGTGGTCCGTTCACCGGTGTTGTCAGGGGCATCCATGGCGAAGCCAACAATAATGTCCTGTTTGCTACGGCTCAAGGCGGTATTAACAGCTTCCGCGGTGATACTGTGCAACAACTTTATGGTCATTTTTATCCAAAAAATATTGTTGATTCCTATGGTTTGACACTCGACCCGGATCGCCTGGGTGAAGTGGGTGTGAATGGCGGCCGCTTTGTGCTACCTAACCCCAAAGGTTACGACGAAGATCCAATCCTGGGCTTGAAACTCAATGGTTACAAACACGCATGGAGCGGATGGGACCAACCAATCGCCGGTGGCCTGACCGATACGAGCGGGGAAAAATCCCTTGCGACCTACATGGCCAATAAAGACAGCTGGATTATGGAAGGTGAGCAGCTGGAACAGGACAATGATACCAACGCAACATTGAATGCTGTTTCCGCAGAGGCAAGCTATAAATTCGATGATTCCTTTATCACCAGTGTTGACGTAGGCCTGCGTAACAGTAAGCGCACAGTCGATGTAGAAGCCTACGATTATTGGGCACAATTTTATGTGAACTCCAATAATCGTCTCTCTGGACCTGATCTACCCAATGCCCTGAATGTGACTGGTTGTTACGCCATGTGGCGCTCTATTGACCAGAAGTTTGATGGTGGTGGCAGTGGTGCTGAATGTTCTGCGGGCGAACGCCTGAATGCGAATGACCCATCATCCTTTACACCTTACTTTGTATTGCCGCCGCAACCGCTAGATCATTTCGGTGAGAAGTTAACCTTCGTTACTGACTTGGGTAAATATGCACAAGGCATTCCTGGTTTCTGGGCAGTAGATCCAACTACCTTCGATGATCCGGAAGGATTTAACCGCAAGGCATTTAATGACATTAAAAAAATTGTTGCTCCGGCAAATAGTTATACAGTGACATTGAATGAATTGAGCGGCTTTATTCGCGGCAATTTTGAAATAGGGCCTGTCACCGGTAATTTGGGTGTGAAAGTTATCGATTCGGAAATCATCGCCAACGTGTATCAGAGTACTGGTATCCAGCGCGCTTATGGTGGATCGCATTACTACACCGGGCGCGAAACCAATAGCAAGAAACGCACTGACACTCTGCCATCGTTAAACCTGGCCTGGAACGTTTCTGACGATATTAAATTGCGTGCAAGCGCATCGAAAAATAAACAGGAACTGGATTTATTCCGCTATGGTTCCAGCCTGAATATTTTCACTGGTCCGGATCCGGAAGATTCAACCCAGCGTATCCCGAGCGGTTGGAACTCACAGGCAGACATTAACCTTGAGCCCTGGCTGAGTAAGAATTTCGATGTGTCGGCGGAATGGTATGTGGGTGAGGCAAGTATGCTGAGCCTGGGTGCGTTCCGGGTGGAGATTGAATCATTTGTGGAGCAGCGCACCAGCTTTATCGATGTTGTTTCGCGTGGCAAAACCTACTCCATTAGCGGTGATGGTCCAGTTGTCGGTAAGGACGGCAAGGTTGAAGGTATCGAACTGGGAGCCAAGTTGGCATTCAGTGATTTTACCGATGGTTTTATCAGTAATTTCGGTGCTGACTTGAACTATACCTATTCACCCAGTGAAGGTTCTAACGACCATAGCAACGTGTTGGGTGAAAAGTACGCGTTCGCTAACAACTCGGAAGATACCTACAACATCATTGGCTGGTATCAAAAAGACAAGTTGCAAGCGCGTATTGCCTATAACTACCGTAGCGATCGCTTTACTCAATCCTACGGTACCTTAATGCCGGCAACCTATCAGCCCGAAGCGTCATTTATTGATATCAACATCAGTTACGACATACTTGAGAATGTCACTATCTACGCACAAGGTGCTAACGTCACTAGCGAAGATGAAAAACAAGTCTATCGTTTGGCTGATGGCTATGATCAAAAATCATTTATCAATGACAACGAAGCGCGTTACTCCCTGGGGGTTCGTGCCAAGTTTTAATTGAATGAATGGATGTAGTGTCAGGTAAAAATAACATCGGGTAACGACACGGTTACCCGTTGTTATCTCACTGTGATCAACATAATTTATAAGATCACCTGGATAAAAACATAACGACGTACGATTTATAAAAAACAATTTATAAAATTATTTTATAGAAGCCGTTTTATAAAAAGTAAGTATATAAAAAGTACGCTCCATAAAAAGTGCAATGACTATGCGTGAAGTAAATAGCATTATTATTGTTGGCGGTGGCACTGCCGGTTGGATGACCGCGGCAAGCCTTAAACATCATTTCAAGCAGCGCATTGATATTACGCTGATCGAATCCTCTGAAATTGGCACTATAGGGGTGGGCGAAGCAACCATTCCCACCATTCGCCAGTTTTATCGTCAATTGGGCTTAAGCGACCTGGATGTAATCCGCGCTACGCGCGCGACTTGCAAGCTGGGTATTCAATTTTGCAACTGGCATCAACCCGGTTCACAGTTTATCCATCCGTTCGGCGTCTATGGCCAGTCCTTACGCGGTACGGATTTTCATCATTACTGGCTCAAGCTACAACAAAAAAAACGCGTTGCCCGCCTGGGCGATTATTCGCTCGGCGCGGTGCTGGCGCAGCACAATAAATTTACCTTTCCTGCACAAAAACCACCGTCAGAATTATCTGTGTTTGATTGGGCGTTGCACTTTGATGCAGCGCTCTTTGCCGGGCTGATGCGCAAACACGCTGAAGCCAATGGTGTGCGGCGAATCGATGCAAAAATTACCAAAGTAAATCGCCGCGCAAGCGATGGTTTTATTGAATCGGTACAGCTGGATTACGGCGCAAGTTTTGGCGCGGATTTATTTATCGATTGCTCCGGCTTTAAAGGCTTGTTGATAGAAGAGAGTTTGGCGACCGGCTACGAATACTGGAATCACTGGCTGCTGTGTGATCGCGCTTTTGCGGTGCAAAGCAAATCCGTTGCGGCACCCAATTCCTATACCAAAGTCACCGCGCGGCCTGCGGGTTGGCAGTGGCAAATTCCACTGCAACATCGCGATGGCAATGGCCATGTTTACGCCAGTCAATTTATTCGCGATGAACTGGCGCGCGACCTGCTGGTAAAAAATATCGCCGGCGAGTTGTTGCACGAGCCGCGCAAAATACTGTTTATGCCGGGGCGGCGCAAGCAAGCCTGGAACAAAAACTGTATCGCCATTGGGCTGGCAGCAGGCTTTTTAGAACCGCTGGAAAGTACCAGCATTGCTTTGATTCAGACCGGCATTGAAAAAATTCGCCAATTGGTTGCTGCCGGGAAATATAACGACAGCATTGTGCGCGAATTTAATGAGACTACTGCGCTGGAATACGAACGGGTGCGCGATTTTATTATCTTGCACTACAAACTCAATGCGCGCGACGACACGGAATTCTGGCGGCACTGTCGCGCTATGGAAATCCCCGATTCATTGCAACATAAAATGGAATTATTTAAAGCCTCCGGCCATGTAGTGAATTACCGCTGGGAAATGTTTGGCTTGCCCAGCTGGCTGGCGATTTTTGAGGGCTTTGATTATTTGCCCGACGCTTACGATGCACAGGTAGATCAATTGGATGAAGAGATGCTGGCGGCGAATCTGGAGCGTATGCGTGAATCGCTACGCACAACGGTGGCGGATACACCTGACCATGGCGACTTTATCCGGCAGCATTGTGCAGTTGCCGAGGTGGCCTAACGCAGGGATAAAAAGTGGCGTAAAGCTGTGGTTAAAATAACAAATAAATTTGGGACAAGACACCATGAAACCCTTACAAAAAATTCTTATTGTTGGTGGCGGTACCGCAGGCTGGATTGCTGCTTCCATTCTCAGTAAACAGCTGGAAAAAACCGATGGCTCCGCGCCCTCGGTACAAATCCAGCTGGTGGAGTCAGAGGAAATCGGCACTATTGGTGTGGGCGAGTCCACCATTCCACCGTTTCTGGAGATGCTGACTAACCTGGAAATTAACGAGCAGGAATTTATTAAATACACCCAGGCCAGCTTTAAATTGGGCATCCAGTTTACGGATTGGCGAGTGAAAGGCGAATCCTATTTTCATCCCTTCGGCACTATTAGCGCAGGTATGAAGGAATTTACCTTTTACCAGATGTGGTTAAAGAGTTTGCATCAAGGTGAGTCTCTTGGGTTGCAAGATTTTTCGCCCTGTAACCTGATGGCAAAACACGGGCGTTTTTATTTGCCGCAGCTGGCCGATAAAACTGCCATTGGCGAGGCGCGCTATGCCTTGCATCTGGATGCAAAACTGGTTGCGCAGTATTTGCGTAATTATGCCGAAGCAAAAGGCGTGCAGCGCACCGAAGGCAAAATTATGAGTGTAGTGCAGCGCGATGATGGCGGTATTGCCAAAGTGGTGTTGCGCAGCGGCGAGGAAATTAGTGCGGACTTTTTTATAGATTGCTCCGGCTTCCATGCGCTGTTAATTGAAAAAACACTCGGCGCCAGCTATTGCGACTGGACCCAGTACTTGCCCTGTGATCGCGCGGTTGCCGTGCAAACTGAAAACGTGGGTGATACCACACCTTATACCCGCGCCACGGCGCGCGACCACGGCTGGACCTGGCGAATCCCTTTACAAAAACGTACGGGTAATGGTTATGTTTATTCCAGTTGCTATTGCAGCGACGATGAGGCAATAAATACTCTGATGGGCGCCGTTGACGGCAAAGCATTGATAGAGCCGCGCGTAATTCCGTTTAAAACCGGCGTGCGCAATGAAATCTGGAAAAAGAATTGCCTGGCAATCGGGTTGGCGTCCGGATTTATTGAGCCGCTGGAATCTACTGCGATTCATTTGGTGGTGCGCGGCATCATTCATTTTGTGCGCAACTTTCCCGATCAGGATTGTGATGCCGCATTGATCCGCAATTACAACCGCGGTATGACGCGCGAATACGAAGAGATCCGCGATTTTATTGTGTTGCATTATTGCCTGACTGAACGCGAGGACACACCTTTCTGGCGCTATTGCAAAACCATGGAGTTGCCCGAATCACTGCAGGACTTTATCGATTACTTCAAGGTGCATGGCGGCCTGCCGGAAATGATTGATGCGTTATTTCATCCCGTGAGCTGGCGCTCGGTGTGCGAGGGCATGGGGCTGCGTCCGCAAAAATATTCGCCGGTGATTGAGGAAATGAATTATGCGGATTTGTACGGCGGTATGCACCGTTATGCGATTGCGTTGGAAACCTTTGTGAAAAAACTGCCGACGCATGACCAGTTTATTCGCGACAATTGCTCTGCATTTTGATGAATTAATTTCCCCGTTTTACTTGTTATATCCCTCCAGCTTTGGCGGTGCTTAAGCGCCGCTTTTTTATTTTTCCCAGTTGTTATTTTTTGTGAATGTTGCGCTTTATCCCAGTGTTAAAAAAAGAAATCGATTTCAGTTTTTTGAAAACGATTTCTTTTTTTGAATCAGGGTTTTAGCGCTGGACAGCGGAAAAACTCGCGATTAAATTAAGTTTATGCAATGCGACGGTGCTTTCGGAAGCAGGCATTGTGAATCACCCAAAAAATTAGCAGCGATTAAAATACCAATGAAAAAATTAATCATGACTTTGATTACCTCTTTGGCTTCGGCCTTAGCCACTGCCCAGACACCAGTGGCCAGTATCAGCTCACCAGCGAAGACCTTGCGTGTGGATGTGTACCTGAGTGCACAGGGAGAACCCAGCTACCAGGTAAATTATCAAGGCAAATCCTTGCTTGCCGATTCACGCCTGGGTTTTGATTTAAAAAACCAACCCGCGTTGGCGCAGGGCTTTGAATTGGTTTCTGCCAAAACCGGCAAATTCGATGAAACCTGGGAGCAGCCATGGGGTGAGGAGCGTTTAATTCGCAATCACTACAATCAGTTGCGTTTGGCGTTGCGCGAAGAAACTGGCAGTAAACGTAAACTGGATGTAGTTTTTCGTGTGTACGATCAGGGCGTTGGTTTTCGCTACGAATTTCCCAAACAGGATGCTCTGCCGCAGGTTGAAATTCTGCGCGAGCTGACCGAGTTTAATTTTGCTGCTGATCACAGCGCCTGGTGGACACCGGGGCAGGCGGGCAACCAATACGAATATCTTTACCAGCAAACTCCCATTAGCAAAATGGGGCTGGTGCACACCCCGGTTACGTTAAAAACGGCGGACGGTATTTATGTCGCACTGCATGAAGCTGCACTGCACAATTATTCCACTATGAATGTCACAGGTGCAGCCGATGGAAAAATCAGTGCAACCCTGGTGCCCACCTCTAAAAACCAACCGGTTGCGGTCACTTTGCAAACGCCAGCGGCAACACCCTGGCGCACCTTGCAAGTTGAAAATTCGGCAACCGCATTAATCACCAATTATTTAACCCTGAATTTAAATGAGCCCAATAAACTTGGTGATGTGTCCTGGATCAAACCGGCGAAATATGTGGGCATCTGGTGGGAATTGCATTTGGAAAAAACCAGTTGGAAATCTGGCCCTACACACGGTGCAACAACCGCCAACACCAAAAAATATATCGACTTTGCTGCTAAGCATGGTTTTGCCGGTGTATTGGTAGAAGGTTGGAATAAAGGTTGGGATGGTGAATGGTGGAAGCCTGGTGGTGGCAATGCCTTTAATTTTTATACCCCGACACCGGATTTCGATGCGAAAGAACTGGCGCGCTACGCCAAAGAAAAAGGTGTGTACATTATTGGCCACCACGAAACCGGTGCGGCGATTGAAAATTATGAAAGCCAGTTGGATGAGGCGTTTGATTTTCTCAGCGCCCACGGTATGCAAGCGGTGAAAACCGGCTATGTAGAAACCGGCGAGGAACTGGTGAATGGTTTGTATCACCACGGTCAATTTTATGTAAACCATGCACAGCGCGTTATTGATAAAGCGGCACAACATAAAATCGCTGTGGTTGCCCATGAAACGGTAAAAGATACCGGTGAGCGTCGCACCTACCCGAATATTATTTCGCGCGAAGTAGCGCGCGGCCAGGAATACGATGCATGGTCGGTAGATGGCGGCAACCCACCCAATCACACCGCAATCATTCCTTTTACGCGCTTGTTGTCCGGCCCTATGGATTTCACTCCTGGTGTCTTTGAGTTGACCTTGCCTTCACGCCCTAACAATCAGGTGAATACTACCCTGGCGAAACAGCTCGCACTCTATGTAGTGATTTATTCTCCCGTGCAAATGGCGTCGGATTTACCGGAGCACTATGAAGCGCATCCGGATGCATTTCAGTTTATTAAAGACGTTGCTGTCGATTGGGAAACAACTAAACCGCTTGCCGGTGAAATTGGTGAATACATTGCCATAGCACGCAAGGCGCGCAAGAGCGACAACTGGTTTGTTGGTGCGCTCACCAATGAACAGGCACGCAGTTTGAATATCAAATTGGATTTCCTCACTGCCGGAAAAAAATACCGCGCGCGTATTTATAAAGATGGTGCAACAGCGCATTACAAAACCAATCCCGGTAGTTATGAGATTGAGGAGCGCGTGGTGAGCGCGGGCGATGATATTGTCGTCAAGCTTGCACCTGGCGGCGGCTTTGCCATCAGCTTGATGGCTGAGTAATAGGTTTAAATTTTGTAGATTTATTTGGTTAGTGTGTTTGCTTGTAGTGTGGTTTGAGTTTGTGCATAACTGGAGTTTTCTTCGCCAGGAGGGCGAGTGTTTTACCCGTAGTCTCTCCCTTGCTTGGGGCAGTGCTGAATGTGTGCAGTGGAACGTGTCTTTCTGCTGTGGACGCTGTATCAGGCTGCTCCTTTTTTATATCCATAATGCGGGATTTAGTGTTCAGGTTTGTATTTTTCACTCACACGAAAGCAGGCTTCTAATAACAATAAAGAAATCCATTTTTTAGCGTATTTTAACTTGATCTGCGCTTTTCTATTGTAAGGCACAAGGGCGAATCAATCCTGCGCAACTAAATCGCACAGAGATTCGCGATGGAATGATAAAAAAATACAAGGAACGCCGGTTGGCCAGTTAATTCTTAATTGGTTAACCATTAGCACAACCACAGTAAAAAATAATGAGGACTTTGCAATGACAAAGTATTTTGTCTCCGGCAATGCGCGCATCGCCAGCTTGTGTGCAGCCATGGGTTTATTAACTCCACTGCTCACAGTATCAACCAGCACCCAGGCCCAAACCGCTGAACGCGGCGCCTACCAAATGCCCTATACCCGCTATGAGGCGGATGTGGCGGCGCGCAGCAGTAATGCGCAATTAATCCAAACCACCAATTTTGATATTCAATCCACCGCGTCTGAAGCGTCGCAACAGAAATATATTGCGCTACCTGCGCAAAATGCTTACGTGGAGTGGACGGCTACTACATCAGGCAATGGGGTGACCATGCGCTATACCCTGCCGGATTCAGCGGCAGGCACAGGTTTAAATGGCAACGTGGATATTTATATTAACGGCCAGTTGGATCAAACCGTGCCAATTACCTCCTACTGGGCCTGGCAATATTTTATTAACAAGGAACCGGAAAATACGCCCCATGCATTTTCTGGCACTGACTATATTGCCATGCGTTTTGATGAGACCCATTTCAAATTAAATCGCACCGTAAATGCGGGCGATAAAATTCGCATCCAGAAATCCACTAACGACACTGTGGCCTACGGGATAGATTTTATCGAGCTGGAACCGGTAGCAGCACCTATCGCCAAGCCCACGGGTTATGTGTCTATCGCCGATTACGGCGCAACACCTAACGATAGCATTTCAGATCTTGCCGCATTTAATTCGGCGGTTGCGCAAGCAGGCGCGCTGGGAACCGGTGTGTATTTGCCGCCGGGCAAATGGGATTTCAATAACAAGGTGGTGTTGAATACCAGCAACATTGGCATCAAAGGTGCCGGTATGTGGCACACCGAAGTGTACTATTCCAACCCGGCAAAATTCAGCGGCGGCATGATTGCGCGTGTGAATAATGTGGAAGTCTCCGATATTTATTTCAACACCATTAATAATCGCCGTTTCGTAAACCCCGGCGATTACATGATTTACAAAGCCTTTATGGGCACCTGGGGCAACAATTCCAAATTCACGCGCGTGTGGGCTGAGCACTTTGAAGTGGGTGCCTGGTTGGGTGGCTACGATGCGCCTTATCCGGTAGAAGTCACTAATAACCTGGTGATTTCGCAAGCGCGTTTCCGCAACAACTATGCGGATGGAATTAACTTCTCCCAAGGCACTTCCAACTCGGTGGTAGAGCATAGCAATATTCGCAACAGTGGTGACGATGGCCTGGCCATGTGGCCATCCAACAGCCCCGCAGTGCCGGAAGAAGTGAACAATACTTTCCGTTTTAATACGGTGGAGCATGTGTTCCGCGCGGGTGGTGTTGCGATTTTTGGTGGCAAGGATCACAAGGTCCACAATTTATTAATTCGCGATTGTTTTGGTGGCAGTGGTATTCGTTTTACCACGGATTTCTCTGGTTATACCTTTAGCCAGCAAGGGCTCTATCGCATTTACGATATCGATATTAACAACTGCGGTACCAGTTACGACTTGTGGCACAGGCCGCGCGGCTCGATAGAGTTCTACACACCAAACGGCGTGAGCAATATGCAGTTCGATAATATTAAAATCACCAACTCGCAGCGCCACGGTGTGCAACTGGTTGGCAATGGTTTTAATAACATCACCTTCAATAATGTCACCATCAATGGTACCGGGCTGGATGCATCGGTGCGCGATGTGATGATGAATTCCTACGGTGGTGTGGGCATCTGGACTGAAGCCAATTCCGGCACGGTAACTTTTAATAATGCTGCCATCAGCAATTTTGAAGATGCGGCTATCGTCAACCAAAACACCAATTTTAATTTGGTGGTGACGACTGCACCTGTGCCTTTGCAGGGAATTTCTTTTGCCAATAACCAGATCACTATGGGCAACGGCAGCACGCGCACAGTAGATGTTATTTTTAATCCGCCGCAAGCGACCAATAAAAACCTTACCTGGACATCGTCAGATAACACGGTGATTTCTATTACGGGAGCCAGCTCTGGTTCAGCAACGCTTAACGCATTGAAAGTCGGCAGCGCAACAATTACTGCGCGTTCACAAGATGGTAATTTCACCGCATCTATGACAGCAACGGTAACACCGGCGGTGAGCATCGCGGCTACCAGTGATACCGCAAGCGAAGCGGGTGCAGTGGCCAGCGTACGAATCAGTGCACCGCAAATTGCCAGCGCAATTAATGTGGCTTACACCATTTCCGGTTCTGCCAGCAGCAACGACTATACAGCAACTCCCGCGTTAACCGGTGTGGTGGCTTTATCGCCAAGTAAAACCGAACAAGTTATTACTATCGTTGCAAATGACGATGCCATTTTTGAAGGCAAGGAAACTTTATTTATTACTTTGCAACCTGGCAGCGGTTATCAATTAAGCACGGCGGTATCGGCCACGGTAAATATTATCGATAACGAATTGCCAGCCTGTACATCGCCGGCAATTGGTTTTAGCGGCAGTGCACCGGTGGTTGATAATACGATTGAATCGCTTTGGAGCTCTGTGCCTGTGCGCGCAATCGATAATGTGACCCTGGGTGGGCGCCCGGCAGATTACGCCGGCAAATGGCGTGCAATCGCCACGGCTGATCGCTTGTTCCTGTTGGTGGAAGTAAATGACGCAACCAAAACCAACGACTCGGGCGCGAGTTGGTGGGAAGATGATGTGATCGAAATTTTTATCGATGGCAACAATAGCAAAGGCACCAGCTACGACGGCGCTAACGATTTCCAATTGGGCTTCCGCTGGAATGACTCAACAATTCAGGTTGGCGGAAATTCAGTAAATCGCACTAGTGGTATTGTGAAATCCCATTACGCCACGGCGAGCGGCCATACACTGGAAGTTTCCATTCCCTGGAGCACTATTGGCGTAACGCCGGCAGTGGGTGATCGTATTGGTTTGGATGTGTCTGTTGATGATGATGACAACGGTGGTGCGCGCGATTCGCAGCTGACTTCCTTTGCCACTACCGCTATGGGTTGGAGTGATCCTTCATTGTTTGGCTCTGTGTTCATTACCAATTGCGGTGGCAACTTCAGTAGCGCTTCCTCGGTTGCGCCATCCAGCAGTTCGCGCTCATCGTCATCGGTTCCGTCATCGACTGCTCCATCATCAATAGCCCCGTCATCAGCTGCGCCTTCGTCAGTTGCACCCTCTTCAATTGCGCCGTCATCCAGTTCACGCAGTTCATCGAGCGCGGTGGTTAGCTCCAGCAGCAGTTCTGCTGTGGGTGTTACCAGCTATCGCATTGTGAATCGCTGGCAAAATAATTATCTCTATGATGCGGGTGATTATGTGGCCTATGGTGCGACGGCCAATAGCAATGCCTATAAGTGGGTAGTGGAGGACTTGGGCAATGGCTTTATTGAATTGCGCAACCTGGCCACGGGCGATTACATGCACATTGAAAACCAGACTGGCCGCATTCAAGCCAGCGCGCGTAATACTGCCTGGGACAGTTCCAAGTGGGCGCAGGAAACGGTGGACTCCGGCTTTGTGCGCCTGCGCAACCGCTGGCAGCCAAGCCAGTACATCCACGAGGAAAACCTGAGTGGCAATGCCCAGCACGGGGCGATTTATCCGAGTTGGTGGAGCGCCCAGTGGAAGCTGGAGCCGGCGCAATAAATTTGAGTGTGTGAAGGAATGCGGGCGCATTGTGCGCCCGCTTTCTTTTTTAATTGCGGAAAAAAGTGCTAGCCTTATCCCATCCAAGACACAGATATTCATAATTACAAAAAATAGGCCATCACAATGATCGGAATAAAGGAAATCGCCAAAGAGGCGAAAGTCTCGCCCGCCACAGTGTCGCGCGTATTGCGCAACCCCGAATTAGTCACCGAAGCAAAACGCAATCGCGTACTCGAAGTTGTAAAGCGTACCGGTTATACCCCGAACAGTTTGGGTGTGAGCCTGCGGATGTCCAAAACCTATAACCTGGTAGCGATAATTCCCGATGCCATTAGTGTATTTAATTATCCGGTGATTCGCGCGATTGAAGGCATTGCGCTGGAAAATGGTTATTCATTGTTGTTGGGCGATACCCAGGAAAAAGAAACGCGTGAGCGTTCATTTGCCAATATGGTGCGCTCACGCCAGGCCGATGGCATTTTATTGTTTTGTCCGCGCTTGCCCTTTGATCTCGACCCGGAACGAACCGTGGCGGAGCAGTTGCCGCCCCTGGTTAATGCGTGCGAATTAGCGGATATAGACGGTATTCCCAGTGTGAATATTGATAACGTCGCCGCTGCCGAAGAGGGCGTGGATTATTTAATCAGCCTGGGTCATAAACGCATCGGTGTAATTGCCGGCAATATGATCACACCCAGTAGCTTACAGCGCTTTGAAGGTTACAAACGTGCGCTCGCCAAAGCGGGCATCGAATTTGATGAACAACTTTTGCAAATAGGTAACTACGCATTAAAAGATGCCGCAGAAGCTACGCGCAAATTAGCGAATCTTGCCAATCGCCCCACCGCAATATTTGCCTTTAGCGATGAAATGGCCATGAGCTGTATGTCTACCCTGCATAAAATGGGTTTTAAAATTCCGCATGATGTTTCTGTGTTGGGTTTTGACAATATTCGTTACGCTGAATATTGCAGCCCATCGTTAACCACCATCGCCCAGCCGATGACTGAAATTGGTATCGCCTGTATGGAATTATTGTTGCCACAATTAAATGGCGAACCTATGCAAGCAGTAAAAAGAATTTTGCCGCATCAATTAATTGTGCGCGAGAGCACCGGGTTGGCCCCGCAATTAATTTAATTTTGTGGCGGAGGAAGAGCTCTTGTTGGCGGGGGGATTTAACAGCTTCCAGCTTTTAACAGCCTCATGAAAAAAGCCGCACTGCTCATAAGCGCGCTGGATAATATTTTTTTGTTCCAGAAGCGCTATACCTTTTTCCAGCGCAGCAAATATCTCCTGACCTTGCGGATGTTTCTTGCTCACTGGCCAGTGGCGGCTGCCGGGCAGCGCGACTTTTACGCCGGGTATAGGCACCAGTTCCAAATCGTCTACTTGCACTTTCATAGCCGGGTTGCTTTGAAACGGTGCCAGGGTTACATCGGCGCGCCCTGCGACTACCATGCGCACAATTTGCACCCAATAAGTGGAGTAGTGAATTCGCTCAATCCCCAGGGATTTTAATGCGGCGACATCCGGCTTCCAGTGATCGTTAGAGGCCGCGCTGAGTTTGCTGACTTGTTCGTGGGTAGTGGCATTCAAGGCGCGTTTATTATCGGCGCGGGTATAAAGCCCGGCGATAAATTCTCCCTCCTTGACCAGCGCCTTGGTTTTGAACAGATGTTCGGAGTAGGGCTTTATATCTTCGCGCCACATCAGCGCAGCGGAAATAGCAACCTGGCCATCGGTCAGCAATTTCAAAATGCGTAGATAACTATTTTCTGGCCGCAGCACCACCTTGCCTTTGAATCCACCTAAATGCAGTGCCTGCTGTAACAATACAATTTCAATGACGTCGCGCCGCGCACCCGGGCCGCCAAAATAATCGATAGCAATAGGGTCGCGATCACCAATAAACAACTGGTAATCCGCAATAATGTCTTCATCCACGGCGGCGGTAATGGTGTTACCGGCGTGGCTAAATACCGCTATTAGCAGGCCGCAAACCAGCAGCCATGCCTGCACCAAAGGTTTCAACAAGCGTCTCCTTGGGAGATGAGGTTCTTGCTCCGTGCAAACTGCATCCAATCTATTTTGCTGTAGCTAGTGTGGTAAGTGGTTATATAAATTGTTGTTTTTAAAGTTATTTAATGCCAAGCATACCCGTTTGAGCGGAATTATTTAACTGTTTTACACGACATGTCACCGTATATCAAATAATCAAATCGTCGGGTATTAGTCTAGTTGATGATTATTTGGGCAGCTTTGATATGTGCCTTGAATATGGCGGGGATAAAAAGAAGAAATCGTTAGGTGTGGAAAGCATTTGCGATGATTAATCTTTTTTATAGATTCCCAGGTCAGTCCCTTCAATTTCACATACCTTTCTCACAGATTCGAGTTGCGAAAAATGGCATAGGAACTTCTTCAGGCTGGGGTATGCCATAGGTGGCTTGTCAAAACCGCTGCACCAATGCAGCAACATAAATAACACGAAGTCGCAGGCGCTGATGTTATCGCCCAATAGAAATTGCTTTCCCTCTAATTCCTGATCCAGCAGCACCAGCATCTGGTTAATACGCTCTTGCTGTGCCTGCTTTATCGCCGCTTGACCAAGGGAATCGATAGTGTGTTTTCCCGGGTAAAAATAAACCATTAATTCTGGTTGCAGTGAGGAATTTAAATAAAAAAGCCATTGGTAAAATTTCGAGCGTTCGATAGTGCCGAGTGTGGGAATTAAATTTTTCTCCGGATGGCGCTCGCACAAAAACAAACAAATAGCAGCACTTTCATAAATCGGTTCGCCATCAACCACTAATGTGGGGATTCTACCGGTGGGGTTCAGTTTTAAATAGTTCGGATCTTTCTGCGCTTCAGTTTTTCGGTCAACCAGGATCAACTCATAATCCAGCTGCATCTCCACCAACAACATATGCGGCGCCCAACTGGCATTGCGGGGGTAGTAGAAGAGTTTATACATGTTAAGTAGATTGCTACATATAGGTTGGACAGTCCTTGGGTAATACCACCCAATGGACATTCGTTGTATGAGGGAGGAACTCTATATCCAATCCGAATGAATAGCCATTTGTATTGGCAAAGTGCCACGAAACGCTGGACGATTCAAAACTGATATCTGGATCTTCATCTAATGGCAACAAATTGTGACCTAGAGACTGTAGCTCATCAATTATAGATTCAATGGTGCTGAGGTAAATTTTCTGCTTTATTCTTTTCTGTAAGTATTCATTGTCTATGGCGCTGTTGGGAAGAGCTAAGGTTTCGGTATTAATTTCATTTAATGCAGTATTTAGCCTTTGCTCAATAATGGTTTTTATCTCCTGCAATTTCAGAGTTATTTCGTAAGAAGCCAATTTTTCCATTATTGCGAAACTGTGACTGTTGTTAAGCAGCATAGTTTGATCCTAAGGTGTTGGGTTAAATCGAATTATCGACATTTGCAGGGTAATATTTGTGCTAGCGGAAAGACTACCTATTTTGTACTAAATAAAAAAGCCCAAGGCTTTCACCCTGGGCTTTTCCGTTTGTAGAACGCAATTAGGTCTAGCTTGGTCTTCCGCGCACCAACACCTGCTGTAATGCAATAAAACAAAACAGTAATCCACCAATTACAATCTTGGTCCACCAGCTGCTTAAGGTTCCGTCAAAGGAGATGTAGGTTTGTACTACGCCCATGATGAGTACGCCCATAAGGGTGCCGACCATGTAGCCGTAGCCGCCGGTTAATAGTGTTCCGCCGATAACGACGGCGGCAATTGCATCCAGCTCTACGCCGACAGCGGCGAGTGAGTAGCCGGAGAAGGTGTAGAAGGAGTAGACGATGCCGGCGAGTGTGGCGAGGAAGGCGCTGATGGCGTAGATGCGGATAGTGGTGGCAGCGAGTGGAATTCCCATCAGTGCCGAAGAATTGGCATCGCCACCAATGGCATACACGCGACCGCCGAAGCGAGTGTAGTGTGCGCAGATAATCGCAACCACCAACACCATTAAACAAATAATGGTGGAGCTGCCGATCCAGGCATCGCCAAAGACTTCAAAACCAAATGCAGAAACATCGTTATAAAATTCGTGCTCGATAGGAATGGATTCTTCACTGATCACACTGGCCAAACCGCGCGCGAAAAACATCCCGGCGAGGGTGACAATAAACGGCTGCATTTTGTAGTAGTGAATAATCGCGCCCATGATGGCACCAAAGGCGGTACCGCCAATAAGTACCACTGGAAACACCACCAGCGGATGCCATTGGTATTTGCTGATCAACACACTGCACACCACGCCGGTTAATGCGATTACTGCGCCGACGGATAAATCAATCCCGCCGGATAAAATCACAAAGGTCATGCCCACCGCCGCGATAATTAAAAAAGCGTTATCGCTGAGCAAATTGAAAAATACGCGCGGTGTACCAAAGCCTTCAAACTGAATGGCGCCCACACCAAATAACAAGAAGAACAAACAACAGGTAACGGCGAGAGGAATAAATTTACGATTAAGCATTTTTTACCTCCTTATTATTTTCTGTGTTTATAGGAGCATTGTTTGAAGAGGCAGGCTTGCGGAATTTTAGTTGTGCCAATTGTTTTTGAAACAGTGGAGATTGCAGTAACAGCACCAGAATAATCGCACTGGCTTTAATCAATAAATTAAATTTGGGTGGAATGCCGCTGAGGATAATCGTCACGGTCAGTGTCTGGATAATCAGCGCACCAATAATCGCAAGCAAAATAGAAAAGCGTCCACCCATCAGCGAAGCACCGCCAATTACCACCGCGAGAATTGCATCCAGCTCCAACCACAAGCCCGCATTGTTGGCATCGGAGCCGCGAATATCCGCTGCGGCAATCATGCCCGCCAGTGCAGCGCAGAGTGCGGCAACGCAATACACGCTCATCTTGATCGCTTTTGCATTCAAGCCCATGTAGTGGCTCGCCGATGGGTTTGCACCTACTGCTTCAATATACAAACCCAATGCGGTACGGCGCGTTAGCAATTGCACGATTGCAAAAGTAATAATCACCAGTACCACCGGGAAAGGTAAGCCAAGAAAACTACCCGTTCCTAAAAAAGCAAAACCGGTGTGATCAAAGGTGACGATTTGACCTTCATTAATTAATTGCGCAATACCGCGACCCGCGACCATTAAAATCAAGGTCGCCACAATTGGCTGGATACTCATATAACCAACGAGAAATCCGTTAACAATTCCCGCAATTAAACCGGCAATTAAACCGGCACCTATAATCAGTGCGAGATTGTCCACGCCTTTGGTAATGTAATAAGCACTCACGGCACCGGCGATGGCCATAATAGAGCCCACTGATAAATCCACCCCGGCAGTGGCAATTACCAGCGACATACCAATTGCCAGTAACGCAACGGGAGCTGCGCGATTCAGCACATCAATCAGACTGCCGTAGAAGCGGCCATCTTTAAATTCAATCTGGAAAAATTCCGGTGCGATTATCGCGTTGATAATTAACAGTACCAGAAAACCCGCGCAGGGCCATAAATAGCGGCGCAGGTTTTGGTGATGATTGATATTCATAATTTTCTCTTCATTTCATGGATACTTGCGTTCGCGAGCATGACGAATTACCAGAATGCGAATATGGCGAATTTCATAGACCAGTTGTGGTTAATCTAGTTAGCCGCAATCGCTTGCATAATGCGCTGCGGATTAATATCGCCGCTTTCCAGCTCGGCGACCTTCTGGCGATCGCGCAATACCAGCACGCGGCTGCTAAATGCCACCAGCTCTTCCAGTTCGGACGATGCCACGACTAATGCCAGGCCCTGATCGCACAGTTTGCGGATCAAACGAATAATTTCGGCGTGGGCGCCAATATCAATACCGCGTGTAGGTTCATCCAGAATCAGCAGCGACGGATTTGCCGCAAGCCAGCGCGCGAGAATCACTTTTTGCTGGTTGCCACCACTCAACTGCTCAATGGGCTTTTCAATATCCGATGTCGCAATGCTTAATTCTTTTACATAGTGATTGGCAATTTCTTCCTGCTCTTTGCGCGAAATGTGTTTCCACCAGCCTTGTTTAATTTGACGAGCGAGAATCATGTTTTCGCGAATGGAAAGCTGGCCGAGAATACCATCGTGCTTGCGATCTTCCGGACACAAGCCCATGCCGGCAGTAATCGCATCGCGCGGCGATGAAAAATTCACGCTCTTGCCATTGAAAGTCACTGAGCCGGAATGTTTTTTATCCACGCCGAAAATCAAACGACATAACTCGGTGCGACCTGAACCGAGCAGACCAGCCAAACCGACCACTTCGCCTTTGCAGACTTGAATATCAGTCGGTGATAGGGTCGCCGTGCGGCCAAGGCCCTGTACATTTAAGAGGGAGTCGCCGCATTCTGAATTAGTTTGCGGTTTATGTTCGCCCAGCGCGGCCAATTCTTTGCCGAGCATATGACCGATTAATTCACTGCGCGATAAGCTTGCCGTTTCAAATTCACCAACTAATTGCGCGCTGCGCAATACAGTAATGCGATCACAAACTGCATAAACCTGATCGAGAAAATGGGTAACAAACACAATGCCGATTCCGCGCGCTTTTAAATCGCGCATAATACGAAACAGCGATTGCACCTCGTCCGCATCCAGGCTTGCGGTTGGTTCGTCGAGAATTAATACCTTCGCCGACATGTCCACACCGCGCGCAATCGCAATCAATTGCTGAACTGCAATGGAGTAACTGGACAGTGGCAGGGTGACATCAATATCCAGATCGTAACCTTTCAGTAATGCCTGCGCATCGCGATTGACTTTGCCCCAATTAATTAAACCAAAGCGACGCGGCTCGCGCCCGAGATAAATATTTTGCGCAACCGTGAGGTTTGGTAACAGGTTTACTTCCTGATACACAGTGCTCACACCGAGCGCTTGCGCATCGCCCGTGTTGTTGGGATGTATCGGCTGGCCGTCCAATAAAATATCGCCGCCATCGCGCTGGTAAACGCCGGTCATCACTTTAATCAGTGTGGATTTGCCTGCACCGTTTTCACCAAGCAAGGCGTGGATTTCACCGGCACGCAGTGTGAAGTTCACACCTTTGAGTGCGTGAACACTGGGGAATATTTTATGAATTCCCTTGAGTTGTAAAACAGGACTAGAGTTCATTGTTAAGCCGCTTTTGATTTTTTGGTGTGGCACATTCTTGCGGGATGCTAGCGAATAGGGTTGGGCGACCGTGCACAGCATGGATGCTGTGCCCGAGCCTACATGGACGTATTGACGGCGAGTCGCATAACCCTATTCGGTAGCATCTTTGCACCGATAAATTATTTAGCTCCGCGCTTGGTCAATTCGGCCGCCGCGTTATCAGCGGTATAAACAGCGCCGCCCATCTTGATCCACTTATCAAATTCTTTTTTGCCACCGCGAAATTCATTAATCACATCGAACGCAGGGCCACCGAGGTGCGGGCTTAATTCGACAGACACATTAATTTCACCAGCAACAATGGCTTTCAGTGCATCATCAACCGCATCCACAGACACAATTAAAATATCTTTGCCCGGTTGCAAGCCTGCTTCTTTCACTGCTTGAATTGCACCCAGCGCCATCTCATCGTTATGTGCCCAAATTGCACAAATACCCTTGCCACCGCCTTCGGCTTTCAGCATGGTCTCCATCACTTCCTTACCTTTCGCGCGCGTAAATTCTGCCGTCTGGCTGCGCACAATTTTGGTTTCCGGAAATTTTGCAATGGTTTCATTAAAACCTTTCATACGCCCCAAAGCCGCACTGGAGCCCACAGTGCCTTGTAACTCCAGAATGCTGCACTTGCCCTGGGTTTTTTCGGTAAGCCAGGTTGCAGCGCGCTGGCCTTCCACTTCAAAGTCGGGTGCGATGCGGGTGAGATAGAGTGAATGATCAGTAACGGAAACGTTGCGATCCAGAATCACCACTGGAATACGCGCGCGTTTTGCTTCCATCAATACTGGTTGCCAACCGGTTTCAACCACCGGCGCAATTAAAATCGCATCCACACGCTGCGCAATAAAACTGCGCACCGCTTTAATCTGGTTTTCCTGCTTTTGTTGCGCATCGGAAAATTTCAGCGTGATGCCGCGTTTCTCCGCTTCGGCTTTTACCGATTCAGAAAAGCTGGTGCGCCAACCTGACTCTGAACCTACCTGCGCAAAACCCACAGTAATTGCATTAGCAGTCGCGCTGATGCCGATAGCGGCAGCGAGCGTAAGCGTTTTAAATAAAGCTTTCATGGTGGACCTCGTGTAATAAATGGTTTTATTTACATTATTAAGTTTTTTTACGGGCGTCTAAATCCAGCCGCCATCAACGATGAAGTGCTGTGCGGTACATAAACGGCTATCGTCGGAGGCCAGAAATAACGCCATAGCGCTAATGTCTTCCGGCATTACCGATTTTTTTAAACACTGGTTTTCTAAAATATTTTTGCCGGGCATACCGCCCTGGGTTGCATACCAACTCATGGAGCCCAAATTAATAATCGAACCGCCGCCCAGCTCAAGCATATGTTCGTACACTGCCTGTGCCGCAAAAAAATGGTGGCGCAAATTGACTGCCAGGCGCTCGTTCCAGTAATCCACTGTGACAGAGCGAAAATCGTGGCGGGTATCATTGGCGGCGTTGTTGACCAAGATATTGATTGGTCCGACATCGTTATAAATTTGTTTAATGGTCGCTTGCAGCCTGGGAATATTTAATAAGTTGCAGCGGTAATAGCGCGGTGGAATGTTATCGGCGCGATGGCTCAACTGTTCTACCAGCTTGTGTGCATCTTCATCGCGAATATCGATAAAACACACCTGTGCGCCCTGATGGCAAAATGTTTCTACCAGGCTCGCGCCAATACCCGAAGCACCGCCGGTAATCAGCACAATTTTGTATTTCAAACTCGGGTATTGATTGGTGAGAGACATGGGCTTCACCACTAATGCGAATGGCCGGGTACTGCCGCACCGCGACAGCCGACCAGGAAATCAAAGTCGCAGCCTTCATCGGCTTGCATGACATGTTCGATATAAAGCTGCAAATAACCGCCGGTTTTTTTCTGGATTTTTTGTGCGCGCAGTTGATCGAGTCGTGCAGTAATTTCTTCAGCGCTAACTTCCAGTTCCAGCGAACCTGCATCGCTATCCAATGCGATCCAGTCGCCATCTTGCACGGCGGCGAGCGGGCCAAATTCTTGCGCTTCCGGTGCAACATGCAGTACCACGGTTCCAAACGCAGTACCGCTCATGCGCGCATCAGAAATGCGCAACATATCGGTTACGCCTTGTTTTAATAATTTCGGTGGCAAGCCCATGTTGCCTACCTCCGGCATACCGGGGTAACCCTTGGGGCCGCAATTTTTTAATACCAACACACTACTGGCATCCACATCGAGTGAATCATCCATAATGCGTTCTTTGTAGTGATCAAAGCTTTCAAACACCACTGCACGACCGCGATGCCTCATTAAATGGGATGATGCCGCGCTGGGTTTTAATACCGCGCCGCGCGGTGCCAGGTTGCCGCGCAAAATGCAAATGCCACCGCTTGCGCAGAGTGGATTCTCCAGCGGGCGAATAACTTCATCGTTGTAGCAAGGCGCTTGCGCATTGTTTTCCCACAGGCTTTTTCCATTTGCGGTTAAGCAATCTTTGTGGAGTAAATCGGCATCGCCCAGGCGTTTTAATACGGCTGGTAAACCGCCAGCGTAATAAAAATCTTCCATTAAAAATTCGCCCGAAGGCTGCAAGTTGACCAGCGTGGGAATTTGTTGGCCATAGGTCTGCCAGTCTTCCAATGTAAGCGGAATATCCAAACGCGCAGCGATTGCTTTTAAATGAATTACTGCATTGGTGGAGCCACCGATGGCGGCGGTAGTGCGAATGGCATTGATTAGGCTTTCGCGCGTGAGCAATTGGGAAATACGTAAATCCTCATGCACCATTTCTACAATGCGCATACCGGAAATATAAGCGAGGGTTTTGCGGCGCGCATCCACGGCGGGAATCGCCGCATTTTGCGGTAGTGATAAACCGAGCGATTCCACCATACAGGCCATAGTGGACGCCGTACCCATGGTGTTGCATGTGCCGGTGGAACGGGACATATCCGCTTCGGCATCCATAAATTCTTGCAGGGAAATTTTTCCGGCTTTGTAGTCTTCACTCATACGCCACACCAGCGTGCCTGAGCCAACATCTTTGCCTTTGTGTTTGCCATTCAACATGGGGCCACCGGTGACCACAATGGTTGGCAGGTCACAACTCGCAGCGCCCATCACCAATGCGGGCGTGGTTTTATCGCAGCCGACCAATAGCACCACACCATCGATCGGATTGCCGCGAATGGATTCTTCGACATCCATAGCCGCCAGATTGCGGGTGAGCATGGCGGTGGGGCGCAGGTTGGATTCGCCATTGGAAAACACCGGAAACTCTACCGGCACACCACCGGCTTCCAGAATGCCACGGCGCACGCTTTCGGCAAGTTCGCGGAAATGACTGTTGCAGGGCGTCAGTTCTGACCAGGTATTGCAGATACCAATAATGGGTTTGTCCTGGAAGTGATGCTCTGGAATCCCCTGGTTCTTCATCCAACTGCGGTACATAAAACCGTTTTTGTCCTGGCTGCCAAACCATTGGGCACTGCGCAGGGGCCTGTTTTTTAAGGCTTGGTCTGGCGAGGTGTTGGCTGAAGGTTTTGTCTTATTATCGTGGCTCATGACTGGCTACATCTAAATTGGCCATTGTTATTAAAATCATGGTTACTAAAGTCATTGTTATTAAAGTCATACAATATAGGCTTGTGACTTTGATGAGCAATGGATATTCCCGGCTTTTACGAATATTTGCCTGATAAGCTTTCCGTCTTTGTAAAACTTTTCACCGCATTGCTTGATTTAATTGTATTATAATATCAATATAAATCAACCCCTGAATCGGGTATTGGCTAGACTTGTTTTCATGCAGGAATGGTCGCCCGCAATAACCATAAGAGTGAGAGTTGATATGCGTTCCCTGATCAAGCCCTTGTTGTTTACGCTTGCTGCTACTGCCAGTGTGGCCCAGGCAGCTAACCCCGTATTTACTGATGTATTTACGGCCGACCCGGCGGCCCTGGTGCACAAGGGTAAGGTCTACCTCTACGCCGGTCATGACGAGGCCAGGGACAACACCAAATTCTTTGAAATGCACGACTGGCTGGTCTGGTCATCTGACGACATGGTCAATTGGCAAGCCCATGGCCCCCTGTTAAAAGTGAAGGATTTCCAATGGGCCAAAGGCGATGCCTGGGCGAGCCAGGTGATTGAAAAGAATGGCAAGTTTTATTGGTATATCACCGCGCGCCACAATGACACCAAGCCTGGTTTTGCGATTGGTGTGGCGGTGGGCGATAGCCCGCTCGGGCCTTTTAAGGATGCGCTGGGCAAGGCGCTGATCACCAATGATATGACTACCGATACGCCCAACGACTGGGATGATATCGACCCTGCGGTTATCACTGATGATAAAGGCCAAACCTATTTATTCTGGGGTAATAGCAAGCCGCGTTACGCCAAGCTCAAGCCCAATATGATCGAGCTGGATGGTCCCATCCATGCGATCCAGGGGTTGCCGGAATTTACCGAGGCAATCTGGGTGCATAAATATAAAGACAACTATTACCTGTCCTACGCCATGGGTTTCCCGGAAAAGCTGGGTTATGCCATGAGCAAAAGCATCACTGGCCCCTGGGAATACAAAGGCATCCTGAACGAAGTGGCGGGCAATACACCGACTAACCACCAGGCGATTATCGAGTTCAATAACAAGCATTACTTCATTTACCACACTGGCGCGGGGCGCCCGGATGGCGGGCAGTATCGCCGCTCGGTGAGTATTGAAGAGCTGTTCTACAACCCGGATGGCACCATCAAGCGCATCATCATGACCAGCGAAGGTGTAACTGCGAACAAAGCGGCTGCCAAAGCAAAGTAAAAGGCTGCGAAATAGGCGAAATCTATCCCCTGATAGCCGCGAAACCGATTGACAGGGGATAGGCTTGTTGAGATTATATTGTCATACAATATTAATATCCTCTGATGAGTCAATATTAATAAAATAATAGTAAGTAGCAT
>JAGKWY010000220.1 GCA_021151625.1 Gammaproteobacteria bacterium
TTTGCGCATTGGCAGAAACAGCCAGCATCAATAAAAGTGCACTAAGTAAATATCTCACTGACGCAAATCCTCTGGATTAAATGAAAACTGAAAATGACGAAAGTTTTTTTCAAACACGTCTATAGGCACATCCTTGATTTCAACAAAGCGCTCCACCTTACGAATAGCCTGCTCTGCTGCATTATCAAACGCAAAATTACCGCTGCTCTTCGCCAAGTTAACATCTACAACCTGCCCATTAGGTAGCATATCTATATTGAACACGGCAACCATTCCGGCACGAGCCGATGGCGGCCTACTCCAGTTTTGCGCAACGCGTTCAGCCAAAAGCTCGTTGTAGCTCTTCACATTGGCATCATCATTACTTTCGCTGAGATGCTTTTCCTCTTTTTGCAGAGCAGCTTGAATACGACGCTGCTCCTCCTGAGCTTCCCTTTCTCGCTGAGTTTTCTTGGCAGCCTCAGCTTTGCGCTTTTCTTCCTCAGCTTTGCGCTTCTTCTCAGCCGCTTCTTTTTCTGCTTTTGCTTTAGCTACTTTTGCCTGTTCTTCTTTGATTTTTTTCTGCTTTTCTGCTTCTGCTGCAGCGGCCTCTTTTGCCTGCTGGTCCTTTTGCTTCTGCACCAATGCTTCAGCCTCTACCTTGCGCTGCTCTTCCTGTTTTTTGTTGTTCTTTAAATCCTCATAGGCTTTGGAGTCCAAAACCTGCTCTTTGCTTTGCTGGGGCTGAGCTTTTGCTTTAGGCTTCAAATCAACCAGTGTTGCCGTCACGTAATGCGGCTTATAGGGCTCTTCTTCTTTTTTGAAGAAGTCCCAATTTCCCAAAAATAACACCAGCAATAAAACGTGTAAAAAGATGCTGAGAAATAAGGGAAGCGATAAAGATTTTTCAAGCTTCATAAGCGTTAGCGCGCTGGCTCCGTAATCAAGCCAACTGAGGGTGCCCCTGCTTGTTTGAGCTCACCCATTAAGTTCACCACCGCACCGTAATCAACTTTTTTATCGCCTTGTACAAATACCGGGGTATTGGGTTTTTCCTTAAGTACTTTGCTTACAATAGATTTGATTTCCGCGATCGGGCGCGGTGCTTCCGGGTTACCCGCCAAATCTATGTAATAAGTGCCATCAGCTTTAATCGATACAGTAATCGGCTCGTCGTCCTTGCTTTCTACCGGATCTGATGCTGCCTTGGGTAGTTCAACTTTGATGCCTTGAGTCATCATAGGTGCGGCGATCATAAACACGATCAACAACACCAACATAACGTCAATTAACGGAACAACGTTAATTTCAGCTTTGAGCTTCTTTTTAATGGGTGGTCCAAATCCAGACATAGCTATTAACCTGTTTTTTCAGTGACTGTAAAACAGCGTTACTTGCTGTGAACCTGACGGTGCAGAATCGCAGAAAATTCTTCTGCAAAAGTTTGGTAATTAGCCAACAAGCTTTCCGCACGCGCAGAAAATTTGTTGTACGCCAATACTGCCGGAATAGCAGCAAACAAACCCATTGCAGTTGCAATCAACGCCTCTGCAATACCTGGCGCTACTGTCGCAAGACTTGGCTGCCCCGCATTGGCGATATTTAGGAATGACACCATGATGCCCCATACGGTTCCAAATAGACCAATGTATGGGCTTACGGATGCAACGCTAGCCAGGAAGGGCAAGTTCTCTTCCAGTTTCTCTTGTTCGCGCGCCAGTGCTACACGCATTGCACGCTGAGAGCCTTCCATCACCGCATCAGAATCAGCTCCTGCGGTTTGACGCAAACGTGTAAACTCTTTGAAACCGGCACGGAAAATACTTTCAATACCTTCCACCATTTCATTACGGCCATTGCTCTGGCGATATAACTGATTAAGGTCAATTCCCGACCAAAATTGTTTTTCAAAATAACTGAATGCCCCTGATGCCTTGCGCTGGTAGCGTTCGCGCTGAAAGATCATGGCCCAGGAAATTACCGAGGCTAATACCAGGATCAGCATTACCACTTGCACCAGAAAACTGGCATTAAGAATAAGATGTGCAATTGACAGACTGTTATCCGTAGCAGGCATAAGCGTGATTAACTCTCAATATTAAGACGAAACGATTGATCCAATTGCTGGTACATAATGGCGGGAAGCGCACTGGGTTTCATGGTTTCGGCATCGACACAGGCGATACGAATTAACCCCTCACACACTAATTCTTCGCCACGCAGCACCTGCTGCTGAAATTCGATATAGGTTCGCGCAAGCTTGTAAATTTGCGCAGTCACGCTGAGCAAATTATCCAAACGCGCAGGACGACGGTAATTGATTTGTGCGGAATGCACGACCAATAATAGACCGCCGTCTAAAATTGCGGGCTTATCATAGCCGAAACCGCGCAAAAATTCTGTACGGCTGCGT
>JAGKWY010000027.1 GCA_021151625.1 Gammaproteobacteria bacterium
CGCAGGGCTACATCAAATGGCTCGTTTTCTTTGATTTTTACTGAAGGCATGTCGTTACCTTTAAATTAATAGTGCTTGAAAATGATGTCTTGTGGATAGTTACCAGTATAAAACACGGTCAAGTATCCGAGGGGTGCGGATTCTATACGCTTATTCCCCCTATCGCAACCTTGGGCGGTGTCTTCCGAGTGGAGTTTCGCTGGGTTTTCTCCGGCCGGGGGATTATCATAGCCGCCCTTTTCGGTACGTTAGAGTGCCGGACAACAAAGATTTGAGGTTGGTTATGCGCGTGTTGGGGCTGGAAACATCCTGCGATGAAACCGGTGTGGCTGTTTATGACAGCGAGCGCGGCCTATTGGCCCATGTGCTTTATACCCAAATCGCCCTGCATGCGGAGTATGGTGGCGTAGTGCCTGAACTGGCCTCGCGCGACCATGTGCGCAAGTTGCTCCCCCTTATTAATGAAGTAATGGAAAAAAGTGGTACCAATGCAGGCGATATAGATGCAATTGCCTACACCTCTGGTCCCGGCCTGGTAGGCGCCTTGATGGTTGGTGCTTCATTCGGGCGCTCGCTTGCTTATGCCTGGAAAGTGCCGGCAATTGGTGTCCATCATATGGAAGGTCACTTGCTTGCGCCTATGCTGGAGGCAAAACCGCCTGAGTTTCCGTTTGTGGCGCTGCTGGTTTCTGGCGGCCACACCCAACTCGTCAAAGTCAATGCATTGGGCGAATACGAATTGCTGGGTGAATCAATTGATGATGCTGCCGGCGAGGCTTTCGACAAGGCCGCCAAAATGCTCGATCTGGATTATCCCGGCGGCCCACAGGTTGCCAAACTCGCTGAGCGTGGAGTTGAAGGACGATTTAAGTTTCCGCGCCCCATGGTGGATCGTCCTGGTTTGGACTTCAGTTTTAGCGGATTAAAAACGGCAACCCTCACGGCGGTAAATGCTCACAAGCAGGTAAATGGTTTGCCTGATGATCAAACCTGTGCAGATATCGCCAATGCATTTCAGGCGGCGGTCGTGGATACGCTGGTGATTAAATGCAAGCGTGCACTCGAGCAAGCCAGAATGAAAACCCTGGTGATTGCTGGCGGCGTATCTGCCAATAAAAAATTGCGCGCTGATCTGGATGCTGAGCTTGCCAAAATCGGTGCAAAAGTATTTTACGCTCGCCACGAATTTTGTACCGACAATGGCGCCATGATTGCCTATGCCGGCTGTCAGCGATTATTGGCGGGGCAGCATGAAGAGCTGGCGATTAGTATCAAAGCCCGCTGGCCGCTGGATTCGCTTTCACCGCTTTAATTTCCTTTCAACTTTTAGCAGACGCTGATTATGGATATTGTGTACATCCGCGATTTACGTATCGACACCATCATTGGAATTTACGACTGGGAGCGCGAGGTGCGCCAAACTGTCAGTATCGATCTGGAAATGGCCAGTGATATTAGTAAAGCGGCGGCAACTGACGATATTCAATTCGCGCTCAATTACAAAGCGGTTTCCAAGCGTTTGATTGCCTATGTGGAGAATCGCAATGCGCTACTGGTGGAAACTCTTGCTGAAGAAATTGCACAGGTAATTCGCACGGAGTTTGATGTGCCCTGGTTGCGTTTGCGGTTAAGTAAACCGGGCGCGGTGCGCGGCGCGCGCGATGTAGGTCTGATTATCGAGCGCGGTACGCGACCAGAGGGTTTGCCTGTATGACGGCAATTTATTTAAGCCTCGGCAGTAATGTGGATCGCCATAAACATATTTTGGCTGCACTGGATGCGTTAAATAATTTACTGGGTGACTTGGTGGTTTCGTCGGTGTACGAAAGTAAGTCAGTTGGATTTGATGGCAGTAACTTTTTTAATTTGGTAGTGGGTGCGCAAACGGGTCTATCAATCGCAGAGCTATCTGAAAATTTAAAACGCATTGAAGATGATAATGGTCGCAAGCGCAACGGTCCCAAATTCAGTCCCCGTACGTTGGATATTGATATTCTGACCTACGGGGATTTTGTTGGTGTTGAAAGTGGAATTGAATTACCGCGCGCAGAAATCACTAAAAACGCATTTGTCCTTTTACCGCTTGCCGAAATAGCCCCCTCCGCTTTACATCCCCAATTGCAAATGCCCTATCAACATCTGTGGGCTGAGTATGATCAGGCCTCGCAAAAGCTATGGTCGATTGATTTTGAGTGGCAGGGAAGAGCTATCTCTATCGAGCGTTAGTTTTTCTGCGTAAGCCAATAAGTTTCAATCATGCTGTACCCCTTGGGGTCATACTTTTCTAGTCCTTTTTTATCAAAAGGGTAGTAGGGACCGCCAACAAAATACATGGATGTCAGGTCGGCAAAGTATTCAAATTCATTGGTTGTAGCATAGGCCGGTTTAAGCAATCTTCCTTTGTAGTCTTTTACCGATTGATAAAGCCCATTGCTGCGAGAGTTCAACCAAATATCTATAATTGGCTGATACTGGTATGTCCATTCCAAAAAATGCCAGGCATGAGCTAGCTCATGAACAATCAGATGCTTATTCCATAAGTTGGTTTGGCGCAAATAATTGTCGGCGCTGTAAATTACCACTGCATTATTCCAGCGGTCATCATGTAATGAGTAGTGGTCTATTTTGCGATGGATATATCGCGCACCATTGTCTTCACCGCCTAATTGATGTTCTGGGCCCCGCATAATATAGAACGTCACGGTTTTCAGTTTTGCGTGTGTTGTATAAGGAAATTTGGTGAAAACCATATCCAGTGTTTTTGTCAGGCGAGCAACTGCTTTATCGTAAATTTCTTTATCATCCGGGTTTTCGGGGCGCTCAATAAAGATTGGCCAATGGCTATTGCTGCGATCATAAAATCGCTCCGGGTAACGGTAATTAACCCGGGTTTGCTTTGGAATATCCAGTTGGACTTCGGCGGCGGGTTGTTTGCCACATTTGCGCGGATCATCAGTAAAGATGGTTTTTCCATCAGCTGCTTTGCAGCTGAGTATTGCTGCGGCAATAGAGTGGCAAAAAAGGAAAAGCAAACTTCCTGGTAGGTAAATCGATATCCTTAACATAGAGACTCTTGATGGCTGTAATTGATAGCTGTAATTGATAAATTGGTAGGGGGAATGGATTTTACCTAAAGCCATTTTTTATAAGCGACAATCCCAAAGCCTGTCGCAATCAGCAGCATTGCACCCAGTGTATAAAAATAACCGTAGGTGGCGTGTAGTTCGGGCATATTATCGAAGTTCATGCCGTAAATTCCTGCAATAAATGTGAGCGGTACAAAAATCGCGGTGATCACGGTTAGCACTTTCATGGTGTTGTTGAGCTGGTGCGAACTGATAGATAAGTAACCGTTGATCAGGTCGCCGCAGATTTCGTAATACATTGTGGTCAACCCGTGCAGGCGTTCGCAGCGCTCAAATAAATCTTGTAAGGCATGCTCTATATCACCATCCTCATCAATTAAGCGTTGGGGAATATCCTTTAACAGATTGGTAACGAGTTTTTCGTGGTAGCTGAAAATTCGTTTTAGTTTGCGCAGGCGCGATTGATAGGCAATTAGCTCGCGCATAACTTCATCATTAGGTTTTTCCTGCATTGAATCTTCCAGTTCGGTAAGCGAAGGTTCAAAGGCAAGAACAGTTTCCAAATAGCGCCCTACTGAAAAACGCATGATGCGCGACGCAAGCAGCCCTGGACTTACCAATAAATTTTCGCTGTGTGCGTTCTCCCAGTAATAGCTGATACCCATGGCGTTGCGCGGATGGCAGCTGATAAGGCAGCGATCACCGGCAAACAGCGCAATAGTCATCTGTTGAATGGTAAGGTCTTTATTAAATTCGGTGATGCCGCGATACAGCAGTAAAGTGTAATTATCAAAAGTCTCTGTTTTGGGCGGATGGCGAAAACGTTGTACGTCTTCCACGGCTAGCGGGTGGCACTCCATGTTGAGTAAAAATTGTTTTTCTACAGCAGGTTCTTCCCCTAGTAAATCTATCCAGATGTGGCCGTTGTTATCGCGTTGCCAGCGCTCGATAAGTTCCTGGCCGCCTTGCAGATGTTCGCCGTGAATAGTGAGTAATTGAGTTCTGATCATTATAAGTAAATACCGATAGTCGCTCGGGTTAAATTGTCAGTGTGCGGCCGCCATCGACAGTAATAATTTGCCCGGTAATATAGGGGGCGTCTTTGGCTAAAAATAAAATAGTGCGTGCAATATCCTGTACTTGACCTCTCTGCAGTAACGGAATCTGCGAGAGCATTTTTTCTTTGTTTTCATCAGAGAGTTGTTCTTCGGTTTTTTTGTAGTGATCTTCTGGCCACAGGATTGCCCCCGGTGCAATTCCGTTAACGCGAACCTCAGGCGCCAGTTCCTGGGCAAGACTTTTGGTCAGCATTATATTGCCGGCTTTGGCGATGGAGTAAATGCTATGTTTCTTCAGCGGCCGTTGCGCGTAAATATCCGCAATATTGATAATGCAGCCATGCGCCAGCTTTAAATGTGGCGCTAATGCCTGGGCTAAAAAGAACGGAGCTTTGAGGTTGGAATTAATCAGGCTGTCCCAGTCTTCAGTGGAGGCTTCGCCGATTGGTGTGGGGAAAAAACTGGAAGCGTTGTTCACTAATAGATCCAGGCGTTGCCAGTGTGTTGCGCTTTGTTGCGCAAGGCTGATGACCTGGGTGTGATCATTAAGATCTGCCGCTATTCCCGTCGCGGAATTTTCACGCTCGCTGTTTAAATCATCGATAAGGTCCCGGGCGGCTTTGGCGGAGTGATTGTAATGCACAATAACATTAAAACCGGCAGCGTGGAGGTGACGCGCAATTTCTGCACCTATGCGTTTGGCTGCACCGGTTATCAGGGCAACCTTGGTGTGATTGCTGGTGGATTGATTATTGGCAGTTGATCCGGGCATGGCTTTTTCTCCTGCAATATTATTCCACGACGGAATATTCTTGCTTTAATTGCGTGATCTGGTCGAGTCGCAAACGTGTAATAGCTTCTCCAAATGCCTGGCCGGTAATGCCCTGCGCGCGCAGGGGCGCTAAATCCAGTTGTTGACTGGCTGTTAATGCGCGGCGAAAAAAATCTGCTTGTGGATAATTGCGATTTTCAAAACCGGTGCGGCCGCGCGCATCTGCTTCGCAGCAGACCAAAAATTGCTGGAAGCGCTCAGGGCGACGAAATGCATCATTACCTTGCAATACTTTTAATACGGTAGCCGGCTTTAACTCCATGGCTCTGTGGCAATGGGTGTGCCATTGGGCCACCATCAATGCCAGTTCTTTGTAATCGCGTGGTGCCGCCACTCGTTCACACAATTGCTTTACCAGTGGCAAGCTGCGCTCCTCATGTGCGATATGGCGCGGCCATTCTTCCTGTGGTGTGGCGGCTTTGCCTAAATCATGCAGCAGGGTTGCAAAGCGGATGCAGGGGTTAATCGATAATTTTGCTGCTTGCTGCAGACTCATTAACGTATGTATACCTGTGTCTATTTCCGGGTGGTGTACGGCAGTTTGTGGTACCCCAAAGAGTGCATTAATTTCCGGGAAGATTTTTTCCAGTGCGCGGCACTCGCGCAATACCTGGATAAAAATTTCCGGGTTGGGCTCTGCCAGCGCGCGCTCGGTTTCTTTCCAGATACGTTCGGCAACCAGATGATCAACCTCACCATTGCTTACCATTGTTTGCATGAGCGATACAGTCTCATCGGCAACGCGAAAACCGTATTGATGATAGCGCGCTGCAAAGCGGGCGATGCGCAGGATTCTTACCGGGTCTTCTGCAAAGGCAGGCGATACATGTCGCAGCAGCTTTTGTTGCAGATCAGCCTGGCCGCCATAGGGATCGATAATCTTGCCCTGCTCATCTTCGGCCATGGCATTGATGGTCAGGTCGCGGCGGATAAGGTCATCTTCCAGCGTCACTTCATGTCCGCAATGAAAACTGAAGCCGGTATAGCCATGGCCGGTTTTGCGCTCGGTACGGGCGAGGGCGTATTCCTCTTTAGTCTGTGGATGTAGAAATACCGGGAAGTCTTTTCCCACGGCCACATAGCCCTCCGCATGCATTTGTTCGGGGGTTGCCCCGACCACTACCCAGTCGCGCTCTGTGACTGCACGACCTAATAGTTTGTCTCTAACTGCGCCACCTACCAAAAATGTTTTCATAACTCATGCTTATTAAAAAGTTACCGCGACCCAATTGTTGGAGAATTATAGGTGAATAGCGGTGATAAAAAAATCTACAAAATGACTTGTGGCTGAACAGAAATTAAATTACTCTCGTCCAACTTAACAAATTCATCTAACCATAGAACAAAATATTATGTATTCAATGAATTCCCTAAAACATCGCCAAGTAACCCTGCGACCAATTTTTTGGTGCATGGTCATTGCGCGTGTTTGGGCGGAATTTGTTGATTAGTGTTTTAATCGTTGTAAACAAAGGCCGCAGCATAAACGATGCTACGGCAATCCTTTGCCATTTTTTGGCAATACCGAATGATTTATTTTGCTGCATCGATTGGCATTTTCCCCAATATGCCGGTGGTTTACTGGTCTGCGCAATTTATTCCGTCGGGTTTAGTCGCGGTGATTTTTGCGTTATCACCTTTCGTTACAGGCTTGATGACTTTGCTATTACTCAAGCAAAACCCTTTCACGCTTAAAAAAGTATTGGCTCTTTTGTTGGCGCTAATTGGTTTAGTGGTAATTTTTTATCATCAATTCCATTTTGATTTTCGTTCGGTGTATGGAATCTCCGGCATTTTATTGTCCTGCGTGTTGTTCAGTTTTAGCAGTGTGTGGGTAAAAAAATTGACCGAGCAGCAAGCTGTGAATGTAGATGCATTTCATCAGGCGACAGGTGCGTTGTTGTTTTCCTTGCCTGGGCTGCTGTTGAGTTGGTGGTTGATGGATGGCGAACTTCCACAATCTGTTTCAGTGAAGTCGGCGGGTTCGATTGTGTATTTGGCAATAGTGGGCTCGTTGGTGGGAGCGGCACTGTTTTTTTATATTTTGCAGCGCTTGTCAGCCAGTGCAGTATCGCTAATTACGCTCATGACGCCGGTGCTCGCCATTATGTTGGGCAAGAATCTGGCGGATGAGGAGTTGTCGGCACAAACCTTAATTGGTGTTGCCCTGGTCTTGGTGGCACTGTTGTTTTACTCCCCGTTTTCGTGGAAGGGTATTGCTAGCTGGTGCTCACAAAAGTTGCTTGCGGGTTTGCAGTCTCGCGCCATTGTGGCGGAAGAAAATCCGGAATCTGCATTGCAGGATGCAAGAGACGACATGATTCGCTTTAAATGAGTTGTTTTGGTGCGCGCCCGGGTGGCGCGCTTGGTTTTTGTGCACCAACTTTGTGCCTTGGTGGGTTTTGTTTTGGGTATGCAATCTTGTATTCAATCTGCAATACATTGATTTTTATATAAAAAATAAAATTGGCTTGCTCCCTGCAATACTTGGATCAAGCTAGCGTGAATTATCAATAGCTGCCTCAAAACAAACTAGTAAAGACCATTAATTAGAGGACAAACTCATGAAGAAGATGAAACAAACATTAATCGCTGGTGCGGTAGCTCTTTCTGCTTTTGCAGGTTTTGCTGTTCCTGCGGCGCATGCGGAAACAGTTGCGTCGGTTGCTGTTGCAAACATGTACTACTGGAGAGGTTTGGATCTCGGGAAGGGCGATCCAGCATTGATTGCTGATGTGGCAGTAAAATCAAATGGCTTCTATGGTGGTCTTTGGGCCTCTTCAGGCGACGCGGGCCTTGGAACTGAATACGACTTCTACGCAGGTTATGGTTTCACTGCTGGCCCAGTGTCGTTGGATTTCAACTACACCACTTATATGTATCCTTCAGTACCTGATAGCGACCCGGATGATGGTGAAGCACCAGAGAATCTTGGTTTCGATGATGTATCTGACGTTGCGGTTACAGCAAGTTTAAAGCCGTCTGACGATGTCACGTTAACTCTGATGCACCGCATAGGTGTGGGTGACATCCTGGCTGATGATGACTATACCTACACTACTTTCACTGCAGCTTTCGGCAAGTTTAGTGCGTTGGTTGGTACTCACAGTGATGATTCTGGTGCTTATGACGGGTTGACTCACTTGGATTTGAGCTACGCCTACAGTAGCAACCTGACATTAACTCTGGGTAAAGTTGTTGATCAAGGTGAAGCTGAGTGGAATGACGAACTGAAGTTTGTTGTTAAGCTGTCTCTGCCTCTGGGAGAGTAATTTTTATAGATTTTTTTGTTAAAAAAAACGAGCAGTTGCTCGTTTTTTTTTATTAATATTTAGGTATTATTTCTCCAAACTTTTTAAAGAGCTTTATTGATTAAGGAACGTCAATGAAAAAATATGTCTTTGTATTGTTGGTGTTGGGTTGCGTTGCTGCATTTGTTTTTAGTTTTCTTGGTGCTACTACCGTTAGCGTAAAAGGTCATGAAGTATCCGAAGTTACGGTTAATAAAAGCAATGATGAATTAAATGTTGTCAACGATAAGTCGCTCACCGGACATTCTTCAGTGTCATCTATATCAGCAATACACTCCTCCTATGCTTCAAGTGAGGCGTCGGTTATTTCTGGAGCAGAAAGACCATGGGCTCCTTTTTCTCCCTCGCAAGAAACTCAAAATAAAGTTGATGGTGTTATTGGTGAGTTTTCTACACCTCCTACTCGTGCGTTTATCAAAATAGATCCACATTTTCTAGAGCAAATTGAGATTGATGGAATTTATGATATTCCTATTCCTGATGGGGCTGACGCCGATATGCATGTTGTCAACATTGAAAAAAAGGATGGGTTAACTAACGTGGTTGGTCATCTTTCGGGGTATCCGGAGTCTTATTACATTGGTTTTAGTTATGATAAGGAGGGGCACATTTATGGAGAAATAACAACTGAGACATCAAACTATAGTATTAAAACTTATTATGGGCAGCCGGTGGTAATAAAGGTTTTGCCAGAAATGGAAAAAACTCAAAGAAATGATTTTTAAAGGAAGATTTACTATGAAATTATTAGTTAACAAATTTTTTCTGCTGTTTCTGTTGTTGTTTGTTGGCAAATCTTATGCGGTAAATGTTGATTTGATGGTGCTGTATACAAACGATTTTACTAACGTTAACAATGCTGCTACGGCGATCCAGAGTTACATATCCTATTCCAATCAGGTTTTTACAAATAGTGGAATCGATATTCAGTTCCGTTTAAAGCATCATCAGGCCTTACAGTTGTCCGGAGGTGAGCAGGTATCTGAGAGCTTGCGAAATCAACTGTTTTTCGATTCGCAGGTAATGTCCTTGAGAGGGACATATCGGCCGGATATTGTTGTGTACTTAACACGTTCATCATCGTCTTTGTGTGGAATTGCTGAGTTTCCAAGCGTGACGGTACGCCCAGGTGGTTCATACTCGACTGAACGTGAGATGGCTTTCAAGGGGGTTTCTGTTGTTGGGTGGGATTGTGGTGCAGCAGTTTTCTCTCATGAAATCGGCCATAATTTGGGTGGAGGCCATGGCCCAGTCGCATCCGGAGATCACCCTGGTATTCCAATTGTGAACTCTAGAGGGCATGGAGTGAGAGATGTCTTTCGAACCGTAATGGCATATGAAGATGTATTTGGGGTTGCGCCAAGATTGGCATATCACTCAAATCCAGCTATTTCATATAACGGATTGGCTACAGGTACTTCCGATAGAAATAATGCTTATGGGATGAAAGAAATCGCGGAAAAACATGTGCAATATTATTCATCATGTTTTCCTGCTTCGGTGACTATGCGTTATGGATCGCCAATTTATTCATGTAGTACGGCTCCTGGATATTGTGCGGAGTTCAGCGGTGGTTTGCGCCCAACCTGCACCAAATTGAATCCGAACTAATTTGCTTTAAATTGCACAACACTTTATTGGCGTGGGTGTTGTGCATCGGGTTTATATATTTAATAATAATTATATGATTTAATAAAAGATTCTCTTGTAGCCCTTATGCTTACGCGCGAACTCTGGTTCAATGCGTGCGCAATGGCTTCACTCTTTTAAGGAATCTTTCATGTCTCGCTCACCTATTCTTGTGACTGGCGGTGCCGGGTTTATCGGCAGCCATGTCTGTGTGGAATTGATTAATAGCGGTTATTTGCCGGTGGTGGTGGATAACCTGATCAACAGCAAGCCCGAATCGCTCAAGCGTGTCGCCCAAATTACCGGTGTGGAGCCGGTGTTTTATGAGGTGGATATCAACGATAAGGAAGCACTACGCGAAGTCTTCAAAATGTATGAAATTGAGGCGGTAATGCACTTTGCCGGCTTGAAAGCGGTGGGTGAATCCACGAAGATCCCCATGAAATACTATCGCTACAATGTTGCTGGCACCTTGTCTCTGGCTGAAGTGATGGAAGAGTTTGAAGTCTGGAAGATGATCTTCAGCTCATCAGCTACCGTCTATGGCGACCCGGCTTCTGTACCGATTGATGAAAGTTTTGCCACCGGTGCGACCAATCCTTATGGCCGCAGCAAGCTGATTGTGGAAGATATTCTGCGCGATATAGCCAAGACCCCGGACAGTCGCTGGAACTTTTCCTTGCTGCGCTATTTTAACCCGGTTGGAGCGCATGAAAGCGGCTTGATCGGCGAAGATCCGGCCGGTATCCCTAATAATCTATTGCCCTATGTGGCCCAGGTGGCGATTGGCAAGTTGCAGGAGTTAGGGGTATTTGGCGATGACTACGAAACCATCGATGGTACCGGTGTGCGCGATTACATCCATGTGGTGGATCTGGCCAAAGGCCACGTCGCGGCGTTGAGAGCTTTGGAGAAGTTTGCCCCAGGCTGCCGCGCTTACAATCTCGGCACTGGTTCTGGTTTGTCGGTATTGCAGATAGTAAAAGCTTTCGAGGCTGCAAGCGGTCGCAAAGTGCCTTACAAAATATTGCCGCGCCGCCCGGGCGACATTGCCGCCTGTTATGCCAACGCTGATAAAGCGAAATTTGACCTGGGCTGGACGGCCGAGCTGGGGCTGGAGCGCATGATGCAGGATGCCTGGCGCTGGCAGTCACAGAATCCTAATGGCTACGACCCCGTCTGATTAATTTGCTACTCCGCTTTACCAACAGCCGCCGCGAGCAATCCGGCGGCTGTTTTTTTTGCCTGTGATAAAACGGCCTGTAACAAGTTTCATGAGTTGGCTGCTATAGATGTAACTGGTTTGCTTGTCACATGAGTTGTGATGTTTATGGCAAAAAAGCTTCTCACTTTTTACCGAAGCAAGTGAGAGGCCCCAGCTTTAGGCGGTTTTTCAAAAGTGAGAAGAGAAAAAGCGCGGCCTGATGGAAGCTTACTAGTGTGTTAGTCCATCAACACAACAATAACTTTAATAAGTAGTAAGACAGCGCGCACTTTCCCGGCAGTTGAAAGCTGTGCTTAACCATCAGCCAAGAGTTCTCTTCATCGCTACTCACAATTTCATAACGATAAAAAGCTGGTCGGTGTGCAACCTGTTTGGGATGTAACAACTGGCAGCGATTGTGATGTATCCGAAGGGAAATTTAGTGGAGACATCAATATGCAACCCATTAATCTGAGCCGGATTTTATTCCTGCTCTGTAGTTTTTTTCTCAGTCATAACCTCTTCGCGCAAACCAACCTTGCGTTAAATAAAACGGCAACCGCCAGCACCGCACTGACGGCCGCCGCCAATGCGGTAGATGGCAATGGCGGCACCCGCTGGGAATCGGCTCATGGCAATGGTCCCTCATGGCTCAGTGTGGATTTGGGGGCGAGTTACAACCTGACTTCGGTAGTTATCGATTGGGAGGCCGCCAATGCCGCTAATTACGATGTGCAAGGCTCAACCAACGGCACCACTTGGGTAAGCCTGGCTACCCGCACTGGCGGGGCTTTTGGTGCTCGTACTGATACTGTCGCTGTGGCAGGTAATTATCGCTATCTACGCATTAATGCTACACAGCGCAGTGCTGGTAATACCTGGGGCTATTCAATTTGGGAGTTGAAAGTTTATGGCGCTGCTCCTGTCAGCAGTTCCTCTAGTGCCGCTGCTAATACCAATCTGGCGCAAGGCGCGATTGTGGCTGCCAGTTCCCAGGTGCAGCCTGCATCCATGGCGATTGATAACAATGCCGGTACGCGTTGGGAATCTGCCCACGCTGTTGATCCCGCGTGGATCAGCCTGGATTTTGGCTCGGCCAAAAGCCTGGCTTCGGTGGTGATCGATTGGGAAGCGGCGAATGCGGCCAACTATGAAGTGCAGGGCTCCACTAACAACACCAGTTGGATCACACTTGCCTCGCGCACCGGCGGAGCCTTTGGTGCACGTACCGATACTATTGCGGTAAGCGGCTCTTATCGCTACCTGCGTATTTATGGCGCCGCGCGCAGTGCAGGTAACCAGTGGGGCTATTCCATTATCGAATTGAAAGTCTATGGCTCCGGTGGTGTAGCGAGTAGCACACCAGCGACTAGTGCGGCGCCCAGCAGTACACTGGTGGTCGCATCCAGTCGCGCTTCTTCCTCTGCCGGTGTTGCGAGTAGTGTCAATGCCAGTATTCCGGTGAATGTGACCTACAAGCCCTTGTACCCGAATCAATCCACACCGGAAATTTCGCGCAACTGGCGCATTGAGGCGGATGGCACCATTGTGACTTTTGGCAGCGGCCGCGCCCGTGCGCGCCATGAAGCAGAAGATATTTTCTATACATTCCCATCCTTCTATCACGAACACCGCACGTTCAAATTTGAAGTGCACGATCACACACCCAAAGGTGAGTCGCGTGTAGAGATTTTCTACGAACCGGAATACGCCAACTTTAACGATATCGGTTGTCGCAAAAGTTTGTTCAACCCATATCGTTCCTACTTTGGCGATAACGGCGGCTTTACTCGTATTCGTAATGCGGATCCCGCAACTGGCAAAGGTGAGTTATGGCGTTGTATTGGCACCCGTTTTGTGCCGGGCGAGCGCGAAGGGCAAACCACACTGCGCACCGGTGAATTCTACGATTTCGAATTCCAGCAATGGCTCGGCTTTACCGATACTGATCCACGCGTAAGTGCGCAGCGTGTATATTACACAGATACGTTCCGCATCAAATTGGGCAGTCCCGGTTTGTATATCGTGAACAACGATGAGTTGAATGCGAAATTATCTTCTGGTGGTGCAGCAACGGCAGCGCCTGTGCGTGCATTTAAAGGTATTGCGCAGGCAGATGTGATTAGCACTTCCGGTGTATTGGCCGATTCCGGCGCGCCCGGTTATCAATCAATTCGCTCACCACAGGCGATTGCCAAGGGTTATCAAAAGCCTTCGTATTTAATTACCAATCCAGCCAACAACGCGACTGTCACTTATCGCGAAGGCAATCAAACATTCACTGATCCGGTCATTGAATATGCACCGACTGCGGCGAGCCCATTTATTGTGGATCGCCACTCGCATTTGTGGACGGCATTTTTCCGCGAAGCATTAAATATTCGCTGGGAAACACACAATCAATTCTTGAATGGTCGCCGCATTTTTCACACGGATTTTGTAACGGGAAAACACTTTGAGGCTGGCAATCCTGATTTCACTGAGTTGGCAAATTTTTCTACTGGTTTAACGATTAATAATTCCTGTGTAGGGTGCCATGTGAATAATGGTCGCGGTCAGGCACCGGTGGCTGGGCAGTTGCCGAATAGCATGGCAGTGAAGGTTAGCTCGGGTGCAACCGATGTGAACGGTAATGCATTGCCACACAATTATTTTGGCAAGGTGTTGCAGCCGCAATCGCGCAATGGTGCTGTGCCGGCAGAGGCCATCACCAATTTAAGTTACAGCGCTCTAACGGGGACTTTTAATGATGGCACGGCCTATCAATTGCAGGCGCCGAATTATGCTGTACAGGTGCTCGATACTGCCGGTGGTGCGGTAAATAATTTCTCGCCGCGTATGGCACAGACTATTGTTGGTCTAGGTTTGTTAGAAGCAGTGCCTGAATCTGTTTTATTGCAACGTCATGATCCGAACGATAGCAATGGCGATGGAATTTCTGGACGCGCAAATCAGGTTACTGATTTAAAAACTGGTGAGCAGCGTATCGGTCGCTTTGGTTGGAAGGCATCGGTTGCAACCCTGGAGCAATTTACCGCAGATGCATTGCATGAAGACATAGGTGTGAGCACCAGTATTTTGCAAGGCCCTGCGTGTGGCGCTAATCAAACGGCGTGTCGCAATGCTGGACCAAATGGAGTTGAGTTGAGTGATGCGCGTGTGAATTTGTTGACTGTGTATATGCAAGCACTTGGTTCGCCAGCGCGCCGTGCAGAAACCGTTAATAATGCTGATGTAGTTCGCGGTGAGCAGGTGTTTGGTAATTTGGGTTGTGCCGGTTGTCATACTCCAACACTCACTACCGATTACGGTCATCCACTTGCGGAAATGCGTGGGCAAGCCATTAAGCCATACACCGATTTGTTGTTGCACGATATGGGTGAAGGTTTGAGTGATCGCTTGACGAACAACGCTGCGTTAAATCGCGAATGGCGCACACCGGCGCTCTGGGGCTTGGGCCTGGAAGAGGCGGTAAATGGTCACAGTCGTTTGTTGCACGATGGTCGCGCACGCAATATCAATGAAGCGATTTTGTGGCACGGCGGTGAAGCCGCAGCAAGTCAGGCTGCGTATCGCGCTGCAACTTCAGCACAGCGCAATGATTTAATTAAGTTCCTTGAGTCACTGTAAGTTTTAGTTGTGGTAGGTTTGCAAAAACAAAAAACTCCCATCAGGTTACTGATGGGAGTTTTTTATTTTTCGTCGGATTCGAGATTGTGCCAAGGATGGCAACCGGCATTCCCTCTGTGACACGCCGTAAATACATCCTTGTAGGCTCGGATGCAGCATCCATGCTACATACGGTCACAGATGAAATCCCGGATGCCCTCTGTGCAAGTACGAAAGTGTTATACCAAATCCTTCTCGGTAGCAAACGACAGTGCAAACGATTTTGGTCCCACGTTAATTGCGCCGGTCATGCTCATCATCGACAACATGGTTTTGATGTTGTGTTGCTTACAGAATTCGCGGAATTCCACCAGGATAGGTTCGTCCTTGATCTCCTCCAATAGTCCGCCGTAGCTCATAGCGATTACTTCGCTGCTTAAGCCTTGTTGGATTTGTTTTTTCACGTGAGTGAATAGTTTTTCCAGCGCACCCAAAAATCCTTTGCCCGTGTCAATTTTGTCAGTCGCGCCGCGATGTAGTTGCACAATTGGTCGTAAATTCAGCGCGCTGGCCAATTTGAAGTTAATCCAGGAGATATTGTTGTCGCCTTTGCGCAAATGGCGACGTTCACGCATATAGGAAAGATCGTTCGGAATTAAGTAGCCGTAAACCTGATCGCGCATGTTATCGATTTCGCGAATGGATTTATTCAGAGGCAATTTATCCACATGAATACGTTTTACCAATTCGTAAACCAGCAAGGCGTGACCGGTAAACATGGACATGGAATCGTACAAGCGAATGCGGAAAGGTGCGCGACCTTCATTTTTTTCCATCTCGCGGAATTTGGGTTCGTTCACCAATGCCGCTTCAGAAACGCGTTTGAATACATCACTTTTTTTGCTGTTGATGGTAACTACTTGCACCAAATCGTATTTGGGCAGCAGGCGCTCTTTCAGGATGTTGGTCATGTCATTAACAGACAAGGGATCTGATTGCGCCAGGCCATACACATCACGCGAGTGATTTTTGTAAAACTTGAGCATGGTTTCCGGATCGCGATAATCCAGTTCCTGGCCCTTGGCGTGGTTGATGTAAATCGGCAGCACTTCAATGTTGTGCTGTTGAATAAATTTCGCGGGTAAATCGCACGTTGAATCTACAGCAATACACGTCCTGGATGACATTTTTTCTCTCCCCTGATAAGGCATAGTTAGTTTTTGAAACCGCTATGCCATCCCTGGCGTGTTGTCCTGGCCCCGTTCAAAAGGCGCTATTTGATGGTGTCAGTATCGGGGGAGCAGGCAAAAAGATGTAGTCGCATAAATCACTGCGTTTTGTAAGGCGTTGTTAGTTCTTGTGTGAGATATGGCTTACACGGGCGCAGATTTTTGCGCTAATGGTTATAAGCGCCACAAGCGTTTTGTTAGAAAGGGTGATGAGCGTAAACGGGGGGTATTAACTGCGCAGTTAATCGGCGTCTGGTGTCATTGGGAGCAAAATACTAAAACAAGCACCGCCGAGTTCAGAGCGGGTGATGCGTATATCGCCTTCGTAACTGCGCACAATTTCTGCGGCAACTGAAAGGCCAATGCCCTGGCCGGGAATACTGGTGTCCAATCGTTGGCCTCGCTCCAGAATGCGATCGCGCTGGTCTTCGGGAACTCCGGGGCCATCGTCTTCAATATCGATACGCAATTGCGCAGCTTCGATGGCGCTGCTCATGCGCACCTGCTGCTTGCCGTATTTGAATGCGTTTTCCAGCAGGTTGCCGACCAGCTCCATCACGTCTTGCTCATCGCCTGCCACCAGTGAGTTGGGAGCAAGGTCGAGTTCCTGTTGCATACGTTTTTCGGCATAAACTTTTTGTAATGTGGCAAATAACCGCTGGGCGATAGGTTCAATGCGTGTGCGGCGAAAAGTGCCCTTTTGTTGGCTGGAGACGGCGCGCTGCAATTGATAGGTCACCACCTGGCTCATACGGGCGACCTGTTCACTGAGTTCGTTATCCGGGTCAGGTGACTGGTTTATTTTGCTCTGTAGTACTGCCAATGGTGTTTTTAAGCTGTGTGCTAAATCAGCAAGACTATTGCGGTAGCGTTGGCGCAGCGATTGTTCGCGATCCAGCACCTGGTTGAGGTTGTTGACTATGCGCTGCAATTCCTTGGGATGTTCGCCTTCAATACTGCTGGTGTCGCCGCTTTGCATAGCCTTGAGTGCGACGGCGAGTTTCCCCAGTGGGCGCAGGCCCCAACGCAAAATCAGGGTCTGGGCGATCAACAAAAATATCCCCGCAGCACCCAGCCAGCGCCAGAGTTCGCTGCGATAAGCACTGAGTTCGGCCAGGTATTCGTCGGCGCTGTGGATGACCACAAAGTGAAACGGGGTGGGGGTGCCTTTGGCATCTTCCCAGTTGACGGTGTAGCGAGCAACAAAATGGAGTTTGCTATCAAGCTGCTTTTCGCTGAACAGCATCTTGCCCGGGGTATCGCTTTTGGCGATTTGTTTGTAGTTGGGCGGGGTGCTCAAGGCGGCTGAGTTGGAGTGCCAGACGGCTTTTTCGCGGCCATCAAAGATATAGCCGTAAAGCCCGGAGTTGGGGTGTTCGAAATCGGCTTCACTAAGAGTGACAGAGGTGATGCGCAAGCCAGTAATACGGCCGTTTTTGGTTTCCGGCTCGGCCACGCTCATCAGCAAATTCACATGGCCGCGCAGGCGCGAGCGCTCGGCGACCTCCAGGCTGTTTTCAAACGCGCGATCGAGAAAAAATCCGGTCAACCCTAAAAATAGCGGCAACAGCAGCGCTGATGCCAGCAGCAGGCGCGAGGCAATCGAACTGAAACGCGCACGCACGCTTATTGTTTATCCAGGTTAAAGCGATAACCGAGACCGCGCTGGGTGGTGATCAGGTTGAGGCTGCCTTCCGGGTCCAGCTTTTTGCGCAAGCGACCTACAAATACTTCGATCACGTTGCTGTCGCGGTCGTAATCCTGTGCGTACAGGTGTTCAGTCAGTTCGCTTTTGGAAATGTTTTTGCCCGCGTGCATCGCTAAATAGGTGAGGGTGTTGTACTCGAAGCTGGTGAGCTCCACTTCCGCTTCATTGCGAAATACGCGTTTGGCACTGGTGTCGATGGAAATGGGGCCGTAGCGCAACACTGAGGAAGCGTGCCCACTGGCGCGGCGCAACAAGGCATGAATGCGCGCGCGCAATTCCTCCGGGTGGAACGGCTTAGTGAGGTAGTCGTCGGCGCCGGCTTCAAGGCCTTCCACTTTGTCTTGCCAGTTGCCGCGCGCGGTCAAAATCAGGATCGGGAAATTGCGCGCTTTGGCTCGCAGTTGTTTGATCAGGTTGGAACCGTCTAGCAGTGGCAAGCCCAGGTCGATAATTGCCAGGTCGTAATCGTATTCTGTACCCAGGAACAAACCCTCGCGGCCATCGGCGGCGGCATCGCAGGCGTATTTTTCTGCGGCCATAAGGCTCTGGATCTGCTCGCGCAGGGGCTTTTCATCTTCAACAATCAGGATACGCATAGTCAGTGTCTGTCCGTGCTGGGTGAATAGAAACAACTAGTTATTAATAATTTGGCCGGTCTGGCCATCGACGCGGACAACTTTCATCCGGCCGGAATTTAACACTTTGACCCCATAGACTACACCGCTCCCGGTTTGCTGGCTGTTTACGCTCATCACCTGGCCGCCGGTTGAGCGACGAACCAGTTCAGCGGCCTGGGCCGGAGTAATTTGCGGTGGGGGTGGTTCGGTGGGGGTGTCGTCGTTATTGATGCGACTGCTATCAATCATGCCATTGGCGGGGCTGCTGGTGGATAAACCCATGTCGCCGCCAAGCAGGTCAGATTCGGCGCAGGCAGGTAAGGAGATAAGCAGCAGGCTAGCCAGCAATCCTCTGGCTGTGCAGCTGCGTAAACTGACGAGATGATGAATTAACGACTTCATACTACTGGGTCCGGCAATACTTGATCCAACAAGATTTATGCCTTCACTATCGCTGCTGTTGCCCCAAAGGTCAATTTGACCTTTGGGGCGATCTTCATAGCGAGTGACGGTGCGGCCACCGCCAGCAACATCGTTACCAATCGCGGCACCGATCAAACCACCGGCAGCCGTAGCATGGCCACTATTGCCAATTTCTTTACCAATCGCTGCACCTATTAAGCCGCCGACCACTGTGCCCTGGAAGGAATCACCGCCGCGCTGACGTTCACGATAAGCCACAGTTTCAACCTGGCAGGATTCACGCGGTACATCCACCGCCACTTCGCGGTATATCGGGCGCACATCGGTCACGGGGGCGTAGTAGTCGCGCTCATAAACCACCACTGTTTCGTGGTGATGATGGTGTTTATGGTGACCATGGCCGTGACGATGATGATCGCGATCTGCTAACGCATTGTTAGCCAGCAGCAGGCTGATGCTGGCCAGGGTGCTGATGAGTAACAAACGTTTCATGATGGTTTCTCCAGGGGTTAATACAGTGGTTGCTGTATTGGTTTAACTTGACTCCAGACTAGTCCTTGTAAACTGAATTCAAACTGAAAGTCCTGCGCGTTTTATTGTGCGCCAGATCGCAATTGCATTAACTCGCCTGAATTTGTAGGTATGGCGGAAATAAAGCCCGTAAATGCGCCAATTTGTGGTGCAACTCGGGTTATAATCGCGGCCATTTTTTCCAAACTGCATTTTGGGCTTTCCCGCACAGGTTGCCGGCAAGGCCAATGGTTTGGATGCGGCCATGCTCGACCGTCTGGCAGTTAAGCCAAGCACCATCGATGGCATGATTGAAGGATTGCGCCAGGTAGCGGCATTGTCTGATCCCTGCGGTGAAATCACCGATATGAGTTATCGCCCCAGTGGTATTCAAGTGGGCAAAATGCGTGTGCCTTTGGGTGTTGTGGGGATTATTTATGAGTCCCGCCCCAACGTAACTATCGATGCCGCCAGCCTCTGTTTGAAATCTGGTAATGCGGCGATTTTGCGTGGCGGCAGCGAAGCGATTCACTCCAATCGCGCAATCGCTAATTGCTTGCAGGCAGGTTTGAAAGCCGCAGGCTTACCCGCGGAAGTGGTACAAGTGGTTGAGACCACGGACCGCGCGGCGGTAGGTGAGCTGATCACCATGCCGCAATTTGTGGATGTAATTGTGCCTCGCGGCGGCAAAGGCCTGATCGAGCGCATTAGCAACGATGCCAAAGTGCCAGTGATTAAACACCTTGATGGTATTTGCCACGTTTACATCGACGATAAAGCTGATCTGGATAAGGCCTTCACCATTTCCATGAATGCGAAAACTCACCGCTATGGTGTGTGTAATGCCATGGAAACCTTGCTGGTACACGAGCAGGTTGCTGCGCAAATCCTGCCGCGCCTCGCTGCTGCCTATACCGAAAAAGGTGTGGAGCTGCGCGGTGATGATAAAACCCGCGCAATCATTACTGCGAATGTGGCGACCGAAGAAGATTGGGCAACCGAATACCTCGCACCGATCTTATCGATTAAATTGGTGAGTGGTTTGGACGAGGCTATTGCGCATATCAACCAATACAGCTCGCAGCATACCGATGCGATTGTGAGCGAAGACTACACCCGTGCGCGCCGCTTTATTACTGAAGTGGATTCCGCCTCGGTCATGGTGAATGCATCAACACGTTTTGCCGATGGTTTTGAATACGGCCTGGGTGCAGAAATCGGTATTTCTACCGACAAAATCCACGCGCGCGGCCCGGTTGGTTTGGAAGGGTTGACCTCGCAAAAATGGGTAGTGTTTGGCGATGGGCACATTCGTGCCTAATCCCCCCCAGCCCCCCTTTTTCAACGGGGGGAGACGTCGCACTTATCGAGTTTATGGCGGTGCAATCTGTTTTTCTCGTTTAAGAGAGGCGTTCGGTGGGGGGCACTCGTGCGCAACTGCATAGGTTTTTTCGGTGGCACTTTTGATCCGATTCATCTCGGGCATTTGCGTCTCGCGTTGGAATTAAAGCAACAGCTTGCGCTGGATGAAATGCGCTTATTGCCTTGCTACATTCCGCCGCATCGCGCATCGCCCAGTGTGGATGCACAACAGCGCTTAACTATGTTGCAGTTGGCGTTAAAGGATTGTCCGCAATTGCGTTGGGATGCACGTGAATTGCAACGTGAAAAACCCTCCTACACTTATGACACCCTGTGCGAATTGCGTTCAGAGCTGGGCGAAGAAGTGAGCCTGAGTTGGTGTATGGGGATGGATAGTTTTGCCACGCTGGATAGCTGGCATCGTTGGCAGGAATTAATTGAACTTGCGCATTTGGTGGTTATTGCGCGCCCCGGTTGGGAAATGCCAACACAGGGGCCAGTGGCTGAATTAATTGCGCAGCATCGCGCGGATGCTGATGCAATCCACGCAGCCGCTGCAGGCAAACTGGTGATATTGGAGCCGCGTTTGTTGCCTATTTCCGCCACGGAAATTCGCACACAAATCCAGGCGGGGGAATCGCCGCAGTTTTTAGTGCCCGATGCGGTGTGGAATTATATCCGCGCGCAGGGGCTGTATGGTTCTAAATAGATTTCATCGCGTATGACGAGTTACGTCACCTTGGTGAATTGCTCTGTGTGAGTGATTACACGATTAACAAATTTTAGTTTTAGTAATTTAGTAAATAGGTAAATGAATGTCTGATTTAAATAAAGCGATCATCGAAGCCCTTGAAAACCTCAAAGGCAAAAACATTGTCACGCTCGATGTACGCGAACTCAGCGATGTGATGGACACATTGATTATCGCCAGCGGTACTTCCAGTCGTCACTCGCGCTCACTGGCAGAGAATCTGGTAGAAGAAACCAAAAAAGCCGGTTTCCGTGCGCTGGGCGTTGAAGGCCTTGAAACCGGTGATTGGGTGCTGGTCGACTTTGGCGATACTGTTGTGCACGTAATGCAACAGGAAACGCGTGACTACTACGAGTTGGAAAAACTCTGGTCGATGAAACCTGCGAATCGCAGCTAATTGGCACTGAGCATAGTGGAAAAGGCGAGCACTTGATGGACTGTCGGAGACAGGGACGTCGACGACAAGCCTACAGGGATGTATTCACGGCGTTGCCGCGCGATCTCACCGTGGAAATGATGGAGTTGCCACTCGCCCAGCGCAGCAAAAATAGCGACATCGCCAAAGCCATGGAAAAGGAAGGTGAAGCTATGCTCGCGGCAATTGAAAAAGGCGGCAAAGACGAACAAGTCATTGCATTAGAGGTCAAAGGCAAACCCTGGAGCACCGAGCAGCTCGCGGAAAATCTTGCGAGCTGGAAAATGAGCGGCAACAACTACTCATTATTAATCGGTGGGCCGGATGGATTGGCGCCGGCTTGCGTGCAAAAAGCCTCGATCAAATGGTCGCTCTCGCCACTGACCTTACCGCATCCACTCGTGCGCATTTTAGTGATTGAACAGTTGTATCGGGCCAGTAGTATTTTGCAAAATCATCCATACCATAAATAATTTGCAGCAAATAAAACAATCACCGCCACATCAACCCTGATTTATATTTCGGCCCGAGCATGCAAGAAAACCAACACTTTAAAGATCACCAGCGCGAAGCCAAATTATTTCGCAATCGCGTGCTGGTGATGGCAACGTTTATGTTGCTGCTGGTGAGAACCCTGATTGAAATTACTCCGTCAGATTTGGGCAAATTCTATAAAGCGCAAAAACAGCGCCGCCACAAACTCGACCCCGTGCCGCTGCGCTATCGCCTCACTGAAGATGAAATTGCTCGCCTCGCGGTAAACCAGCATTTACTCGATGGCGTAGAAGTGAATGCGGAGCTGGTGCGCAACTACCCGCACCTGGATATGTTTGCCCACGTGATTGGCTATACCGGGCGCATCAGTGAAAAAGATATGAACAGCTTTACACCGGAGCAGTTGCAGCGCTATTCAGGCACTCATGCGATCGGCAAAAGCGGTATCGAAAACAGTTACGAAGATGTGCTGCTCGGGCAAGTGGGCAGTCAAAACGTAGAGACCAATGCACGCGGTCGTGTAATGCGCGTACTGGATCGTATCGACCCGGCGCAAGGTAGTGATTTACATCTGTATCTGGATACCCGCCTGCAAGAAACGGCCGTTGCCGCCATGCAGGGGCGTCGTGGTGCGGTGGTGGCGATAGATGTAAAAACTGGCGGTGTACTCGCAGCGGTAAGTAACCCCGGCTTTGATCCCAATTTGTTTGTAACGGGTATTGGTTATCGCGATTACAAAAACCTCAACGACGACATTGATACCCCCTTATTTAACCGTTTCCTGCAAGCGCAATATCCGCCCGGTTCGACTATCAAGCCTGTAGTTGGTCTCGCCGGACTGTATTACGGTGTTACCGATGTGGATCGCGCTATCTCCGACCCCGGCTTTTTCACCCTGCCGGGCAGTTCGCGTATTTATCGTGATTGGAGCCTTGCCAAGACTGGCGGTGGGCATGGCCGGGTGAATCTTAAAGTGGGGATTTCGCAATCCTGCGATACCTATTTCTGGGATCTGGGTACCCGTATGGGAATCGACAAGATGAGCGAATTTGGCGCTCATTTTGGTTTGGGTTTGGCGACGGGTATTGATGTTCCCAGTGAGCGCAAGGGCATTTGGCCGTCGCGTGAGTGGAAGCGTGCTGCCAAAGGCCAGGCTTGGTACCCCGGTGATACGGTAAATATGTCGATTGGTCAGGGCTTTGTGTTGGCCACTCCTCTGCAGCTGGCGGTAGTGGCAAGTACCATCGCCAATCGCGGTGTTCGCTATCGTCCGCAATTTGTGCAGCGTATTGGTGACAAGATTCACGAGCCGATTATCGAAGAAACCCTGGACGCCAAAACCGAATACTGGGACGCGATTTTTGATGGTATGGCAGAAGTAGTGCATGGCCCGCGTGGTACTGCACACCGCTATATGAGCCCGGGTGCGGAATACCGGATGGCGGGTAAGTCGGGTACCGCCCAGGTGGTGGGCATTGCCCAGAATGCCAAATACAAATCGGAATTGCTTAAAGAGCGCCACCGCGATCACGCCCTGTTTATCGCTTTCGCGCCCTTGGAAGATCCTAAAATTGCAGTCGCTGTTATGGTGGAAAATGCGGAAGGTGGTTCCAGTAAAGCGGCGCCGGTTGCGCGCTGGGTGATGGATGCCTATTTACTCGGGTATTACCTCAAACCGGGGGAACCGGTTCCGCCACTGGGATTCCATCCCGCCGCGATTATCAAACGCGCGAACAATTACATCGCCGAACGCAAAGCGGCGCGCGAGGCCAAAGCGGCTGAAGAAGCAGCGAAATTGTTGGGTTCATCCGCAACCTCAGCATCCTCCTCCAGTGCTGGAGCCAGCCAATAATGAGTAGACAGGATTTTCAGCGCCGCATGCCTGAGGCTGCGCGGGCCTTCAGTCGTCCAACCCGTTTGGCGGAGCGTTTACACATAGACTTCTTCCTGCTGTTACTGCTGCTGTTGCTGACAACTATCGGCCTGACCGTACTCTACAGCGCCAGCGGTCACAACCTGCCCAGCGTAGAAAAGCAGGGCACCTTTTTTATCATTGCCTATATCACCATGTTTGTCGTGGCGCAGATCCCGGTGGATTTCATTCGGCGTATGGCGCCTTTTGCCTACGTGGGCGGTGTGTTGCTATTGCTCGCGGTGACTATCTTTGGCGATATTTCCATGGGGGCCCAGCGCTGGTTGCAGATTGGTAGCTTCCGTTTCCAGCCTTCGGAAATTATGAAGCTCGCCATGCCGATTACCGTGGCGGCCTTCCTCAGTAGCGGCTTCTTGCCACCCAGTTTCAAGCGTGTGGTAGCCGTGTTGATTCTTATTGGAATCCCCACGGCGCTGATTATCGAGCAGCCAGATTTGGGGACTTCGATTCTGGTGGCAACCTCGGGCATGATGGTGCTGTTCTTCTCGGGTTTGTTGTGGCGCTATATAGCTGCAGCAGCAGTAGTGTTCGGGGCGAGTCTCTGGCCCATCTGGCACTACATGCTCCACGATTATCAGCGCCAGCGCGTCTTAACCATGCTCGACCCGACGCAAGATCCACTGGGCACCGGCTGGAATATCATCCAATCCAAAACTGCTATCGGCTCGGGCGGTCTTTCCGGTAAAGGCTGGATGGAAGGTACCCAATCGCGCCTCGATTTCCTGCCCGAAGGTCACACCGATTTTATTATTGCTGTCATGTCAGAAGAGTTTGGGCTGCTGGGGGTGATACTGCTTTTGACGGTCTATGCGCTGGTGATTATCCGTGGCTTGACCATTGCGGTGAAATCGCAAAACACCTTTGGGCGGTTGCTGGCGGCCAGTGTCAGCTCCACCTTTTTTGTGTATGTGTTTGTAAATATGGGTATGGTGTCGGGCATGTTGCCGGTGGTGGGTGTACCCTTGCCCCTGATTAGCCAGGGCGGTACCGCGATCGTTGCGCTCTTTGCCGGATTTGGTCTGCTGATGGCCATCTCCACCGAGCAGAAGCGCGTGATGACGCCCCAGTCTTGATTGCCCTAATGTTTTTGTGTGACGTGCAAAAAATGAGAAGAAAGGTTATGCGTTTTTCCCAAATAAAATCCTGGCCGTTAATTAAGGGCTGGCTGAGTGCTGTTGGTTTAGGTTTGTGTGTCGGTGCCAGTGCCGACTACACCCAGCATCCACTGGCGGCAGAGTTTGTGAATGAAATGGTTCAGCAGCACGGTTTTACTGCTGCAGAAATTAATCAATGGTTGAGCAAAGCAGAAAAGCGTCAGCCGATTCTGGATGCGATTGCGCGCCCGGCGGAAAAATCCAAAACCTGGAAAGAATATCGCCCGATTTTTATTGTGCCCATGCGTATCACTAACGGTGTGGCATTCTGGAATGAAAATCGCGAGGCGTTGGCTCGTGCTGAGAAAGAATTCGGTGTGCCCGCTGAAATTATCGTGGCAATTATCGGGGTGGAAACCAATTACGGCAAAAATACCGGCAGCTGGTATGTGATCGATGCCCTGACAACACTTGCGTTTGATTACCCGCCGCGCGCACCATTTTTCCGTTCAGAGCTAGTGAATTATTTCATCCTAACGCGTGAACAAAAACACAACCCGCTCGAGTTTAAAGGTTCCTATGCCGGGGCTATGGGTTATGGCCAGTTTATGCCCTCCAGCTATCGCAATTTCGCGGTAGATTTTAATGGCGATGGCTTTACCGATATCTGGAACAACACTACTGATGCAATTGGCAGTGTGGCCAACTATTTTAAAAAGCACGGCTGGCAAACCGGCAAGCCAGTAGTGGTTCCGGCTAAACTGACGCAAGCGCGCGAGCAAGTAAGCGCCCATGTATTGTTTAATAAAGTGGAACCGCCCGCACTTAAAGTAAGTGACTGGAAAAAAGTAGGTGTGGTACCCACGGCTAAAATTGCCGCACGCACGCCGGTAATCAGTATTGAATTTGATGGTGTTAATGGCCTGGAATATTGGTTTGGCCTGCAAAATTTCTACACCATCACCCGTTACAATCGCAGCCCCATGTACGCCATGGCAGTCTATGATTTGAGTCAGGATATTAAAGCCGCGCTGAAACAGAGCGGAAAAAAATAACGCTTACTCAAGGGCACATCACATGCAGCAATATTCATCAGCGCCACAAACCCGCACACATCAACCCTGGATGTATGTGACCCTGGCGCTGCTCTGTGTATTGCTTGCGGCCTGTTCCGGTTCCAAGCCGAAGCCCAAAAGCACTGAGCCTTACAATCCCAATGATGGCCGCTACCAACACGATAAGGATTTTGGCCCCAGCGAAGATGTAGATCTCTCCCATATTCCTGATGCTGTGCCACGCTATGAGGTGCGCACTCGCGCGGGCAATAAAAACCCTTACACGGTACTGGGTAAAACCTATCACCTGATTAAAGATGAAACCTCTTACAAGGAACGCGGTTACGCCTCCTGGTACGGCAATAAATTTAATGGCTACCACACTTCCAATGGTGAACTCTACGATATGTACGCCATGACCGGCGCACACAAGACTTTGCCAATTCCTTCCTATGTCCGCGTAACTAATCTGGATAACGGAAAAAGTGTAGTGGTACGTATTAATGATCGCGGCCCCTTTCATCAGGGACGCATTGTCGATTTAAGTTATGCTGCCGCACAGCGCATTGGCATTCACAAAGCCGGTACCGGGCGCGTGGAAGTAGAGATTGCATTGCCGGGCGATGCGCCACCCATTCCGCGCAAGCCAGATGCTTCAGTTGCCAAGCATGTTGAAGCAGCGTTGCCACCGGGAACCTATTTGCAGATAGGCGCGTTTGGTAATAAACAATCTGCGCAGGAGTTTGCTGCAACACTGGGCACCCAATTAACGTTTCCGGTAGTGATAAGTTCGGCATCTGCACCAAAAGAAATTCATCGCGTGCGTCTTGGTCCGTTTAAAGATGCAAAAAATTTACAGATGGCGCGCGACCAGTTAGCGCGCGTAAAAATTTATGAGGCCCATGTGGTCTACCAATAATTTCATAACACTGACGGCGTGAACAAAAAATTCAGTTTGAGTTTACCCACAAGCGTTAGTGTTGCACCGTTTATTTTTGTTAGAAGAGTGTTAATCGACCATGATTAAAAAATCTATTGTTTGTGGACTGTTATTTTCATCGGCACTTGCAATTGCCCAACAGCCAGCAACTCAACCGGCGACGATTCAGCAAGCCGCACCCCAGCCGGCAACGGCACAACCAGCGCAATTACCGAATGCGCAGTTGCCCGCAACAACTCTACCCGCAGCGCCAACACCCGGTCAGGTAGTGGAACAAAAACCGCAAGTGATTCCCGCTGCGCCGCAATTGGCAGCTACCGGATTTATCCTTGTGGATGCCACCACTGGCAGCATAGTGGCGGAATTCAACTCTGATCAGCGTTTACCACCGGCCAGTCTCACCAAAATGATGTCCAGCTATTTGGTAGTGGATGAAATTGAAAAAGGCAAAATCACTGAAGATGCCATGGTTAACATCAGCGTAAAAGCCTGGAAAATGGGCGGCTCGCGCATGTATGTGAAAGAGGGCACCCAGGTTTCCGTAATTGATTTGCTGCGCGGTGTCATTATTCAATCGGGCAATGATGCAACTGTAGCTCTGGCTGAGTACGTATCTGGTAACGAAGATGCGTTTGTAGATTCCATGAACCAACGCGCTGCGCAATTGGGTATGGTGAATACGCATTTTGAAAACTCTACCGGCTGGCCGGCAGAAGGGCATCTGACCACCGCAAAAGATTTGGCCATTCTTGCGCGTGCGATTATTAATGATCATCCGACGCATTACCCGCTCTATGCGGAAAAATATTTCTTCTACAACAATATTCGTCAGCCCAACCGCAACCTCTTGTTGTTCCGCGATGAAACTGTGGATGGCTTGAAAACCGGCCACACCGAAGAAGCGGGTTATTGTTTGGTGGCATCCTCCAAACGCGAGAACACCCGTTTTATTGCGGTAGTAATGGGTACTGCTAACGAAAGCGCTCGTGCGGCAGAAACTCAAAAATTATTGGCTTATGGTTTCCGCTATTTCCAAACTACCCAGTTGTATCAAGCGGGCCAACAAGTTAGCACTTCGCGTGTATGGGCCGGTAAAACCCAGGAAGTTACTTTGGGCATCCCCAATAATATTGTGCTGACTATTCCCAAAGGCCGCGAGCAGGCCATGCAAGCCAAAATGCACATCAACGAAATTATCAAGGCCCCAATCGCTGCCGGTCAGGAGCTGGGCAACTTAACCGTTGAGTTGGATGGCCAATTAATTGTGAATACCCCAATTGTTGCCCTGCAACCAGTAGAAGAGGCCGGCTTCTTCGCCCGCCTGCTCGACAACCTGAAGTTGTTCTTCCGCAATTTGTTTAGTTAATTCCTGTTAATTCAGTTGTTCACCCTTAATGGGTAGCGCAAAAAGGCAGTTCATAGTGAACTGCCTTTTTTATGCGCCCCTGTTTCTGCTTTACTCACTGTTACATTCCGTCGCTGGCAACTTGTTTGTGCATACGTATTCATCTTGCCGGTTGCGTGGCGTAAAACTATTCTGTTTTAGTGGTCTTCTATCAAAATTGTTTTATCAATAATAGAAAATAGCTTTTCATAATAAATACGAATTAAGACCTTTATCGCCCGCGTTGGCTAAACGCCTTTTTAAATACTCTTACAGCAACAATGATTTTTTCAGGTGCAATCAGCGTCTGCGGTATTGCTTTGCCTTAAATAACTCAAATCACATAACAATAATATCTCCAGATGTTTGCATTGCTATTCATCTGGTTGTTCTTAGGAGAGAAACGCTATGCATAGGTCAACGGCTATTGCTGCAAATTGGCAGCGCTACTTTTTGTGCAGTTTTATGCTGCTGTGTGCATTGGCTTATGCGTCGGTGAGTCATGCCCAAGCCTGGGCAAACAGTTATTTTCGCGGCACGCCCAATAACTGGGCGGCAACGGCAATGACTAAAAATACCTCGACGGGTCTGTGGGAGACCCAACAAAGTTTTTCGGGCACTAACCCGCGCTTTAAAATTAGTCGTTATACCGATAATTGGAATGAAGCTTATCCTGCACAAGATTATTTAATTACCGGTGGCGATGGCGATTACAAAATTACCTTTAACGATTCCACCAAAGCCGTTGTTGCAAGCAAACTTCCCATTGCAATTCCGGCCAATAATATTTGCTTCAGCAACCCGAATAATTTTGCCACTCCCTATATTTATTTTTGGAATCCACTGCCTGCGGGGGCAGTGACCCCTTTGCCCGCTTGGCCCGGTAAGAGTATGACCAGGCGTGGCACTTTTTATTGTTATGATTTCACCGCGTCAATTCCTGCCGGTATGCAAATGCCGACCTCGCTGGATGTTATTTTTAGCAATAACGGTGCAAACCAAACGGCGAACCTGAAATACACGGGCGCTGCCTGCTATGACAATAATGCCTGGAAAACCTTGTCGCAATGTGGATTTAACGTGATTACTGCCTCATCGGCAGCGAGTGTTTCTTCTTCCTCTGTTGCTTCGTCATCAATAGCTTCATTGATTGCTTCTTCTGTTGCGTCCTCAATAATGTCTTCGTCAGCAGCGCTAAGTTCCTCTGCTGCATCATCGAGTAAATCCAGTTCGTCTGTGGCTGTCAGTTCATCAGTTGCTACCAATTCGTCAATTGCCGTCAGCTCTTCAGCAGGGCTGAGCTCCTCGGCGACAAGCGCTAGTAGTAGCTCCGTTGCTACTGCAAAAACAAAAATCTATTTTAAAAATACGGCTAACTGGGCTTCGGTCAATATCCATTATTTTAATGTGCAGCCTGTACAGGCTGGCTCAGTTTGGCCTGGCCCGGCGATGATTAAAAATATCAGTGCTCCCACCTTTTTCAGTCATGAATTTACAGGTACTGTGAATTCGGCGGGCATAGTATTTAGCGCAAATGGCAATCCAAAAACTATCGATTTGAATTTTGTTGCGCCCAATAATTGCTACGACTTTGGTACAGCAAGTTGGAAAACCGCAAATGCCTGTGGTGTGCCAACTGAATTGGTTGCCAATGCCGGAGTGGATCGCAAAGCCAATATCAATACACGTCAAGCATTATCTGCCGTTGCATCAACTGGCAATTATGTCAGTGCAAGTTGGACCAGCCCGGCCTGGCCCGGCGCATTGACTGGCACTCAAGTGGTTACACCACTGCTCACCACAACGGGCAATATCACAGTCACACTTACGCTGACTGCCGTTGATGGAACAACTGCAACAGATACCATGGTGATCAATGTTGTTGCGGCCACGCAAGCCTTGCCTGAACGCCCGCAATTGGCAGCACCTTTGGGTTTTCCCATTACCGGCACCGTGAGTGCGGGAAAATATCGCTTTGTAAATGCCTACCCGAATTTGAATGAATTTTTCTTTTCACCGGTGATGGTCACTAACGATGGCATTAATGATCTGGTGTATGTGGTTGATAAAGAAGGCGCGATTTATGTTTTCCCGAATAGAGAAAATGTCATCGCCACTGAAGTGCGCAAACTGCTGGATATAAAATCCACAGTGCTCAATAACAATGAAAGCGGCATGTTGAGCATGGCGTTTGATCCTTACTACGCCACCAACGGTTTTATTTATGTGTATTACCTTTTTGGTGAGACAGATAATTTTTATCCGCGTACCGATGGCATAGTCGGCGGTAAAACGGGCGATGCAATTATCGAACGCTGGACCGTTGATAACCCTGCAAACCCAACCTCGGCCGGTGCCAAAGTAGAAGTACTGCGCATTCCGCAACCTGGTGAGGATCACAAGGGCGGCATGATGCAATTCCATCCCACCGAACATTATTTGTATGTGGGAATCGGCGAGGGCGGTTACGGTCACAGCGCCTTTACGCAAAATCCCTTACCGAGTGACCCTTACAATCGTCGCACCAATAACAGTGCACAAGATCCAACTACACTGCGTGGAAAATTTATTCGCATCGAACCATTAGCCCAGGCAGTGGATGGAAAATATTACCGCGTTCCGGCGGATAATCCCTTTGTTGGCCGCGCTGGATATTTACCGGAAATCTGGTCTATGGGGCATCGCAATCCCTGGCGTTGGGCGTTTGATACTGATGCGCCCTACACGCTGTGGGAAACCGAAATCGGGCAGGACACTGATCTCGCCTACGAAGAAGTTAACATCATCACCAAAGGCCAGAATTACGGTTGGCCGGTGTGTGAGGGCACGCGTAATCGTGGTGCACTTGGTGGCGATGCAGCAAAAAATTGCTTGACGGATTTTATTCCGCCGCGCGAAGGTTATGGTCGCACCTCTGGTGTTTCTATTATCGGTGGGTTTGTTTATCGCGGCAGCGATTTACCCAATCTCAATGGCAGTTTTATTTTTGGCGATTACGTCAGCAAACGTCTCTGGTCTGTTGCCAATGATGGTCAGGCCAAAAAATTAATCAGCGAAGCTTTTCCGCATTACATTTCATCAATTGGCAAAGACCTTAAAAAGAATTTATTAATCTCCAGTCATGGCCGCGAACTCGGTGGGCCTTCCAGTATTTTTAAAGTGGTGGACGATGATGTGGCTTCCGCACAAATTCCGCCGACTTTATCAGCCACCGGTTTGTTTGCGGATTTACCCAATGTTATTCCCGCACATGGCGTTATTGAATACACGCTAAATACTAACGGCTGGTTTGATGGCGGTAAGTTGCGGCATTTTGTTGCGCTTCCCAATGCAAGCAAAGTGACTATTGATACATCTGTTGATCCTACTGCGATTTGGAATTTGCCCGTTGGTTCGGTGGTAGTAAAACATTTATCGGTTGCGACAGCGGCAAATGCTAATAAGCCTTTTACGACGTCAGTGCTGTTCCGTCAGGAAACTGGTTGGCAAGCCGCGAATTACCGCTGGAATGCAGCAGGTACGGATGCAAATTTAGTAACCGAATCCTCGGTTGAACCCGACGGTGGTTTGGTGAGTGTGGTGCGCAAAGTGGAAACGGGCAGCACCTGCGCCGGTTGCCATAAAGATGCGGATGGAAAGTTAACGCCTTTATCGATACATACACTGCAATTGAATGGTAATTTTAATTACCAGGGCATCACTAAAAACCAATTGGACGCATTGAATGCGATTGGTTTATTTGTATCTTCCTTTGGTAGCAGCAGTAGCTATGAAAAATTTGTCGCACCAACGGATGCGATTGTTGAGCTGACAGCGCGTGCAAAATCTTATTTGCACACCAACTGTGCCCATTGTCACTCAGGTATTTCCGGTGGCATGGATATGCGTTACAGCACTGCATTGGAGGCGATGAAATTGATTAACGATCACAATCGTGTTGTGCCCGGAATTCCTGCGAACAGTAATGTTTATAAATACCAAACCGGCGCAGGCATGCGTATGCCTTATGGTTCGGTGGCGACTAATGCGGAAGCAGAAACGCTTTTCCGCAACTGGATAAATGAATTGGGTGTGGATGTTGTTCAAACCGGTATTGATGTAACTGCCACCGATGCATCGCCCGAAGTCAATGAAGTGGTTGGTTTGAATCTGGAGGCGGTGTACAGCAACGGAACTCACTTACCGGCATCGAGTGCAATTACCTGGACATCCAGCAACCCCGCCATTATTTCCACGCAAGGGAAAACCGGTGCGGCGATTAATGTCACTGCGTTATCAATCGGCACTGTAACTATTACGGCGAGCAGTGATAGTTATAGCGATAGCATCACGCTGGAAATTATTCCGGCTGCAAATCCTGTCACCGCTTTGGCAATTACCGGCACAGCAAATCTGCGTATTAAAACCGGTGAAACGCAACAGTTGGTGGCGATAGGCACGGCAGGCGATGATTTACTGGGCATGAATGCGCAAGTGAATTGGGCGAGCAGTAATACCTCCATAGCCAGCGTATCTGCGGCGGGATTAATTACTGCAGGTGCAACCGCCGGCACGGCAACTATCACCGCAACTTACGGAACGCTTTCTACTACATATACCCTTACCAATTTAGGTGCTGGCCAATATGTTTTTGTTAAAAAACCGGCGGCATGGGCAACCGTAAATACGCATATTTGGACTAATCAGAATGGTGTAGAGACCGATCGCACTGGTGCATGGCCAGGACCTGCAATAACAGAAGCTGCGGCTAAATACGGCGCAGGTTGGTTGCGGACATTTATTCCAGTTGCCTGGGCAAATACTGCAGGCAATACCAATATTATTTTCAGCAACAATAAAGCCAATCAAACCGGCACCTTAACAGTAAATCAAGCCAACTCGAGTTGGTATGGCGCCGCATGGTTAACCGCAGAGCCTGCATTAGGTGTCGTGGAAGCGGGTACGCAAATTCAAGTGGGCAATGGCACAGCAACTATCGCGAGCAGCGCTAACCTGAGTGGAAAATTATTTGTACCTGGAACCTTGGTTGATATCAAAGCCAATGCAGCTGGCCCGGGCATGAAATTTGTTCACTGGGAGGGAACGGGTGCAGCCTATTTGTTGGATGCCAATAGCGCGAATACAAAAATGGTGGTGGGCAATGCTGTTTCGCTCACGCTACTTGCAGTGTTCGATAGCGTTACTGATCAGCACCAGGTTGCGCGCAGCCATTATCAAAGCCAGGGTTGCAATGGTTGTCACGGCAGCGATGGCAATGGTGTTCCTTCCTTACATGATTTGCAAACGCGCTACACACTAACAAGTTTGGCAAATTATATTGCGACCAATATGCCCAGAGGTAATGTGGGTAGTTGCACTGGCACTTGTGCAACCAGTATTGCGGCGATGATTTTCGATGAAGCATTTATTGCACCTGCTGGTGTGTGCAATGCAGAGAGTCTCGATGATTTAATTCCACAGGATCGCAGTTTCCGTTTGTTATCCACCCTGGAGTACAACAATTCGGTGCGCGATTTATTGGGGCTGACCAATAATATCGATGTCACTAGCGGACGCATCCCGGCGGATATTCCTGTCAACGGGTTTAAAACCAACGCCAATGCAATCTTCACCAACGATTACGCTAAAGGTTATGTGCTCGCTGCCGAAGCTGCGGCGGCTATGGTGAATAATATTTACAGCCTTACCCCCGGTTGCAGTAACGCGACTTGTTTTGTACAGAATTTTGGCAAGCGCGCTTATCGTCGTCCGCTCAGTAATACCGAAGTTACTAAATTAGTTGCATTGCACACGGCGCAGGGCAACCTCGCATTGCTCACTGCAATTCTTTCATCACCTTCCATGTTGTATCGCTCGGAAGTGGGTGAACTAAAGGGCACTTATTATGAGCTTACCGATTACGAAGTTGCGGCTATGTTGTCCTACACCTATTGGGCAACAACGCCAGATGCCACATTAATGGCCGCGGCGGATGCGGGCCAACTAAGTACGCCGGCGCAAATTTCTGTCAAGGTTGCGCAAATGTTGCAAGACCCCAAGGCGCAAATTGCCTTCGAACGTTTTATTACCGGTTGGTTGGATCTGGATAAAGATATTAAGACTGCGGCATTAAGTACTAGCCTGAAAACTGATATGAAAAATGAAACCATTGAACTGGTAAAACGCACGGTATTTGGTGGTGGCAGTTACAACGAATTGCTCAATGCCAATTACAGCTATATGACGCAACAACTCGCGACCCATTACGGTTTGACTTGGCCCGGCGGCAGTGGAATTCAACGCGTGGATTACAACGCGGCTAATGCTGAACGTCGCGGTTTGTTGGGGCACGCCGGTATTCTCGCCATTCAATCCGCATCGGAAAAAACACATCCGGTAAAACGCGGTTTATTTGTGCGGCGCAATTTGCTTTGCCAGGATTTCCCGCCACCACCGGTGGGTGCGGAATTAAAACCACTGGAAGATCCGAGCCTCACAGTGCGTGAGCGTTTTGAGCATGCACATTTAAAAGAGGGTTGCGAAGCCTGTCATCAATATATCGACGGTATCGGTTTCGGTTTGGAAAATTACAACGCCCTGGGCTTGTATGTGACTAACGAAACAACCGATAACGGGTTAGTCAAAATGATTAATTCGCTCGGTTATATCGGCAGCTTAAATTCAGCAGAAACTTATTTATCTGAAGCCGAGCCGGTGGTGGCTTATCAGGGGATGGATGAATTAGCGGGCTTGATTGCGAGTAGCACTAACGCCAAAGCCTGTTACGTGCGGCAGTGGTATCGCTACACGCGTGGGCAGCGCGAAGAAGTCAATGATAGCTGCACGCTGCAAGTATTTGGTAAGGCATTTAAAGAGACGCCTAATGCCAGCATGCTGGATTTGATGATCCAGTTTACCCAAACCAAAAATTACATTTTGCGCAAATAAAGGCGGAGGGCATTAGGATGAATCTGTTAAAAAATAAAATGCAGCGTCGCGATTTCCTGCGCGCTATTGCGCGCGTGGGGCTAACCACGGCGTTTACCAGCCAGTTTATGTTGTCGAACAAAGTCTTTGCGCAAACGGCGGGAGCAAAACGTTTCGTAATGGTTTATTACCCCAATGGCTGTGTGCGCGATAAATGGCATTCCTATAATGCGGGCGCACTTGGCAGCAATAGTTTTGCTACCAGCCCGTTGCAACATTTAAATGCGCATCTCACCAAGCTGGTGCCGATAAAAAACCTTACCTATAACGGCCACGGTGGAAATTCCGGGCACCCGGAAGCCTGTCGCGGCGTTTTTTCCGGTGGTCAGGAATATGCGCCGACCTTTGATGTGGCACTCGGTGAAGCCCTGGGTGGTCGCCTTACCAAAAATATGCATGTGGGTGTTTGGACCAGCAAAATAAAAGGCGCTGAGTACATGCCTTTTACCGATAAGAATCGCAATAAAATCCAGGTCTCTGACGACCCGCAACAAGTGTATGACACACTGCTTGCCGATGTGGTGCGCAATAGCGGTGGCGGTACGCCGGATCCGGACACAGAGCGGCGCAAAAAAGTATTGGAAACCTTGCATGAAAATCTGGATTTGTTGCAGGCCAATACACTCAGCGTGAAGCAACAGGGAAAATTATTAACACACGAGGAGGCGCTCAATTATTATCAAAACACTCTCACCGGAACGCTTAATATTGGCAGCACTGGCTTTGCTCGCCCGACTATAGGTATGACAGGAATTAACGACGATGGCGATGCAATCGCCAAGGCACAGATGCGTAATATCGCCATGGCGTTTCAAGCGGATATTACGCGTGTGGCATCATTTCAATTTATGGGTGCGCAGGACGAATCGCTAAAAATTAATTTCCCCGCAATTCGCCCGTACATGGGTGAATACGGTTCGGGTGATAAATTAAATTACAACCAAAATGGCAGCCACGCCAGCTCGCACGATGAGTCATCACTATTCGATGCACAAACTCGCTGGTACAACATTCTCGTCGCGTATTTAATGGACGAATTCGCCGCCCGCCCGGATGTTACCTACGGCGGAACTCTGTTGGACAACACTTTAATTTTAGTCATGTCCGAAGTCGGCGGCGGCAACCACCAACAAGAAAATCCCGGCATCTATGTCGCTGGCGGCGCAGGCAATTCCATTCGCATCGGCAATGCCATTGACGCCAATAACGCAGGCATGTCGAATTTATATCTCGATATTTCCAAAGCCTTTGGTTTGAATTGGGGGCGGTATGGGAATAGCTCTGGTGGGGTTGCGGGGTTTTTGCGGTGATGCATGTTGGACGATTAAGGTATATTTAATTATCTTCTTCCTTCATAGAAATCAAATAATAGATAGCTGCGCCAATCAAACCGCTATAAATGCACAGTCTATGAAGTGCCTCTACCGATATGTATTGATAGAGGCCATTTAATAGCGAGAACGGATAGGCTGGCTGTATATCAGCGTGCATTATATTTTTCCTGCATTCGCCGTTGGGATTTCAAACAGTCTAAGCCCAAACTCGGATAAATATTTTCCTGTTATTACTGCAATTATAGCGATCAGGCTTGCTCCTAAATAGGTATGCGTAAAGCCGTGAATATGCCCCTCACCTTTGATCATTACAATTAATGGTTGAATATCCATCAGTATCTGAGACCAACCAAAAACCATCAAGCTAAAGCGGTTTTGCAATGCCGACTTTATAAAAAGACCTGGTCCCATGTGCAGTGGTGTAAATGGCATGCGTTATTACCCAAAATTCAGTTGTGGATTTCGCTGCTTATTTTTTCTGGAAGTAATGTAAAAATCCTAAAGTAAAATATCGTTAGTAATAGAGCTAGAAAGGACTGTGCTAACTGATACAACGAAGTTGAAACAGGATTCCATAATTCCATGCTGGAAATGAATTGTTTGACTATGTATAAAGGAATGTTGGTTATTAACCATATGATGGCAAGGCCAGAGAATATTACCCATTGATATTCTCTGGTCGCATTCCAACTCAGTTTAAGTGCTTCAATTGGGGATTTGTTATATAAAATGCAATAAAACTCCGAGAATGAGGTTCTCACCATCACAATTAGCGCAGGAATGACAAGCAGAGCAAATCCAGTAATTAAAGCAATTGTTGTCATGATATAGAGCCCTGCAAGCGGAACCCACAACCTGAGTGCCAGTCGGTAATATTGTCCTTTGTGTAAGGCAGCTCCACTTAATGCGGACGATATATAAAGAATAAGTACACTTTGGAAAAGTGGAAATGCTAATGCATAGGGGATTGCGGCTAAGTATCTGATGTACTTAATATCTTGAAAGTAATAGGTGGCTAATGCAAAGAAAATGCTAACCGGGATCAGTATTGGAATAATTAGAATAGCTAATGCAGTCAGGTGGTTTTTGAAAAAGCGACAGCTATCAGTAACAAATGTAAATGTATTGTTCATTTCTTCTTAATGGTCTTAATTTCTGTTAATCATGAGTGGGTATTGATTGTACCTACATTAAATGCTGTGCTACAAAACCCCCGCACTTTTAATTTCCAAATAGGCATTGGCAACGCGTACAGCGAGTTGGTTTGCGGTGCAGTCTACGGCGTAGACTCCGGCGCTGGTGAGTTTTTTGTGGGATTCGCTGCGTTCGTGCAGGAAGCGGCGGACGCCGGCGTAGCTTAGGGCGTCGTCGAAGGTTTGTACGGATTGGTCATTGAGGTTGTCGAGGATTTGTTCGCGGATATTGGCGATCATTACCAGATGACGCTTCTTTAATAGATTAGCGGCGAGTAATAATTCGCTGTTGTCTTCGTCGCGCGAGTTGGTGACTAGAATAATCAGCGAGCGTTTGGGTTGCAGTACGGATAATTTTTCAGCGGCGGTAATGTAGTCAGCGGTGGATTGGCTGGCTTGCAAATCGTAAATGCCATTGAGCAATACGCTCACACGCTCGGTGCCTTTTTGCGGCGGAATCCAGCGGTGCTTGTTGTTGGTGGCATTGGCATTGGCATTGGTGTTAGTGTCGCCGCCAAAACTCATCAGGCTAACACTGTCGCCCTGGCGCAGGGCAATATAACTTACCAGCAGCATTGCATTTAAGGCGTGATCGAAATGGCTGAGTTCATCGTCTTTGGCACGCATGCGGTGACCGCTGTCGATCATCAGCACGATTTGTTGGTCGCGTTCGTCCTGATAATCACGCGCAATTAATTTTTGCCGGCGCGAGGTGGCCTTCCAATCCAGTTGGCGCAAACTGTCGCCCTGGCGATATTCGCGCAATTGATGAAACTCCATACCTTCACCGCGCCGTTGTTTTTTGCGAATGCCCATTTGGCTGGTGTGATTTTCGGTGGCGAGAATGGCGTAGTTGGCAATGGCCACAAAATCCGGAAATACTTTCGCATCGCTCGCCTTGCCGGTTTGGTAGCGAATATTCCACAGGCCGAGTGGACTGCTGAATTCAATATGGCTGGCTGCTAATTGCAGCGGACCGCGTTCCAGCGGGCGCAATAGGTATTCACTGCTGCTGGTTTTATTGGGTTGCAATTCAATGGTTAGGGGCAGGTGTTGATAATCGCTACTGCTCGGCACTCCATCGAATACGCGTATGCGGGTTGGTTGATGGAATTTATGGTGAATGCGCAGTTTGACCGGCGTCCATTTATCGACAGCGAGGTTGCCCGGTAATTCGCGTTCAATGTCTACCGGCGGCAAGCGGCGCGACAAAATAAAATCGAGCATAGCGATTAACAGCACCCCGAAAAATCCCCACTCCAGCCACTGGGACTGAAATTGGGTTTTAAAATAATGGGTGCTGAAACTGTTGGCAAAGATCAGCCCTGCTAATAATGCGAAAGCTACTATCAAGTGCGTGCTGGGAATCCATGTTCTGCGCATAAATTTTTCCATGCGATTATTCAGTTATTGCAAGGGAATCTGTCGGAAGTCGCTGCGCTCTTCCAACCTACTGGTGCGATTTTTTTTTGCGGTTGTAGGTTGGAAAAGCCTAAGGCGCCTTCCGACATGGGCTAGGCATTAATGGCGCGGAGCTTCCACCTGCAACAAAATATTATTCAGGATACGCTCGGCCGCTACGCCTTCAATCGCCAGTTCCGGCGCCAGTAAAATGCGATGGCGCAGTGCCGGGATAAACATTTTTTTCACATCATCGGGCGTGACAAAACTGTTGTTATTGATAAGTGCGTAAGCGCGCGCGGCAGAGAGCAGCGCAATACAGGCGCGCGGGCCGGCGCCGCGTGAAATGCCTGACCAGCTGCGTGTAGCACGTACCAGTTTCACTACGTATTGCAGGATTTGTTCATCCACGGTGATTTGCTCGGCAATTTTTTGCAAGCTGAGCACGTGGGCCGGTTTTAATAGGGTGCGAATGTGTTCCAAACCAAAACCGCCTTGCGCCTGCGAACACACCTGGCGCAGCATAATTTGCTCATCGCTTTCACTCGGGTAATCGATAATTACCTTCAACATAAAACGATCCAGCTCCGCTTCCGGTAGCGGATAAGTGCCTTCCTGTTCAATCGGATTTTGGGTAGCCAACACCATAAACGGTTCACCGGTTTTAAAAGATTGTCCTTCAATGGTGATTTGCCCTTCCTGCATCACTTCCAATAATGCCGCCTGGGTTTTGGCCGGTGCGCGGTTAATTTCGTCGGCAAGTAATAAGTTGGTAAATACCGGGCCGCGACGAATTTCAAATTCCTGTTTGGCCATATTAAACATGGCGTGACCGGTCACATCGCTGGGCATTAAATCCGGTGTGAATTGTACGCGCGAAAATTGCCCGCCAAAACATTTAGCCAGGCTGCGCACTAATAAGGTTTTACCCAGGCCGGGTACCCCTTCAATGAGTACATGACCGCGTGCAATCAGGGCAATTAATACCTGTTCAATAATTGTGTCCTGGCCGATCAACACTTTTTTAATTTCGTTTAATAAATTATTGGCCACGGCACTTGCTTGCTGCAGGCGTGCCTGGGTGTTTTCCTCGATTTTTGGTTCTGTGCCTTCGGGCGTTACTGAATCATTCATAATTGCTTCCTGATTGTTTGCAGATGGGCAATAGCGGTGGCAAACGCTTGCGGGTGCAAAAGGTCATCCGCATAGAGTGCCTGTTGAATTTCATTTTCTTTTAAGCCGGTCAGTTGCTGGAGCAGTTGAATGCGCGCGCTTTTATTATCATTGTTAACAAATTGCGGGTGCTGCTGTTCAATGCGATCCTGAATTTCTTCGCGCAATAATTTCAATAATTGCGGGTGTTGCTGTTTGCGCCAGAGCAGCATGGCGCTGGCATAAATATGTTCGGCCAGGCTGCGACGCCCTTGTTGTTCACTCACAAACACTGGACCAAAGCGCGCGCTTTTCGTCCATAACCAACACAGCAAGGCGAGCAGTGCAGCGAGCACGGCATATTTAGCCTGTTGCCAAATAATCGCGGCGAGTGAAGGTGCATCCTGATTAATTAAGAACCAGACACGGCCATGGGGGTTGACCAGGCTCCAGAGTGCGTAGGCGTGGTCGTGGCAATCAATACGGCGATTGGACCAAATACGATTGTCGCTGGTAACGGTAATTGAACCTTCGCCAATCTCGAAATAGGCGAGATGCATAGTTTCTTCGTGAGTTTTGCTGGTTTCTGAATCAGACTGTTCTGCGTCTGCGTCTGCGTCTGCGTCTGCGTCTGCGTCTGCGTCTGCGTCTGCGTCTGCGTCTGCGTCTGCGTCTGCGTCTGCCAGTGCCTCATCAAGTTCTGCATCTTCCTCGTCGTATTCCTCTTCCGCTGATTCATGCTCATCGCTCCAGCGATGTGTAAATGGATCTTCGTAGGAGAAATCAATACGCAGGGGCTTTGCCTCATCGGCAAATTCGATTTCAGTCGGATGTTCACCCAAACTACAGCGATAATAATTTTCCGGTTTTTCTGGCTCTTTTTCTTTCGCGGTTTGCTTTTTGTCGGTAGTGGCTTCTTTATCTGAAGCCGCTTCTTTTTCATCGGCTGATTTTTTGTTATCAGCAGGCATTGAATCTGTGTCTGATTTATTCTCTGCTGCCTTTTCCTTTTCCTTTTCCTTTTCCTTTTCCTTTTCCTTTTCCTTTTCTTTGTCCTTTTTCTTTTTGGCATCATCATCCAATTCGTCGGCAATGGTTTCGAAGAGGTCTTCGTCTTCTTCAGCTTCTTCCTCGGCGGGGGTTATGCCGAAATCGCTCAGTAGTAAATCCTCTTTATTGGTATGGGTGCCAATAAACGGGTTTTGGGTAGAGGTAATCAGGGTGCCGCCATTTTCTACCCACTCGTAGAGCGAGTCATAGCGGTCGCCATCCAGGGTTTTATTGGCGTTGATCAGTACCAGGGTATCTTCCGGCCCCAATTCAATATTGCGCCAGCGGTGCTTGTCGAGCAGGCTCAGGTTTTTAACGCTGGTGGCTTGAATGCCGTGCTTGCGCAGGAAAATTTCAGCGGCAAGGTATGGGTTCTGGCGCGCCTCTTTGGAGTAACCCAAATCAATTTCTTTTTCTTCCCATTCCAGCTTGGTATAGGCCCAATAACATAATCCTGAAACCACAATCACCAGCAGGCTAACTAGCAAAATATTTTGGCGGCGATTGTTATTGGACTTTTGATTGGTGTTGTTATTGGAATTATTTGGTGTACTGCTGTTATTAGCGGTGTCGGTCATTTCACACCTCCCGCTGTGGTATTGCTGGCCTGGTGTAACCAACTGCTATTCCAGCTGTCGCACAGTTGTTCTGCCAGTTGCGCTTCTGGTGTCACATGGCCATAGGCCAGCTGTTGCCAAATGCGTGTGAGGCGGGCGAAGTAATCGATGCGAGTGTCCTGTTGCGCGCGTGTGCTGAGGTTTTTAGTTTGTGCAAAATAATTGCGTACTAACTGCACGCATTCACCTTCGGTGTGGCCATCGTGAATATCCACGCCCTGGTGAATTAATTGAAACAGGCTGGCGCGATAGAGCAGGGCGAGCGCGGCGCGGGTGTCGCCGCTGCGCAATAAATTCAATGCGCTTGCGCTAACGTTGTCTGGCAGTGATTCACGGGTGACCTCCATGCCAAACAGAGTCACTGGTTTGCTGCGTACAACAGGTTGCGGTGCTATGCGAACAAATTGTGCTGCCAGCCAGTGGCGATAGCGATACACCAGCAGGCCGATCAGTGCCAGTACCGCCAGCCACAATAAAATTTCCAGCAAACTGGCTGCGGCAACAAAACCTTTAAAGTCACGCAGTGAGTCAAAGAATTTATCCCAGAACTCCTCATCGACATCATCTTCCTCATCATTTTTTTTGAGGCGACGCTGTATTTCCTTGCGCGAAAATTCGCTCTGTTGCATTACTTCTTTAATGCCCTGCTGTGCGCTGTCGCGAGTCAGTTCCTGGTAATCGCCTAAGGGTAAGTCTGCAACAGGTTCACCCTTGTATTCGTCTGGTTTTTTATCCTGAGGCAGTTGTTCTTTTGATTCGTTGTCAGTCGATTCAATTTGTGCGGTCTGTTGTTCTGCCGCCGGCTGCGCATCAGCATAAGCCTTAGTAGGCGCGTCGGCGAAAAATGCACTTAGCCCAATTAACAGCGCTCCGATTACCGGAACAACCGCTGGTGCGCGGCGTTTATTAACTATGCGACGAAAAGCAATATCTATATCCCAGGCTTCCAGTTTGATGCGGCGATTTAAATAGAGTGAAAAACCGCAGGCGGCGTAAAAGGGTGCAGTTAATGCCAGTGCGCAATACCACAGCACAATTTGCAATTCGATTAATTCGGATGATTCGCTATCAAAAAATAATCCAACCCATTCGATATTTAATTCGCGCGGAATAAAAGCCCAGATAAGGGTGATCAAACCTATCCACAAACTTATTTCCAGCAACAGGCCGAGCACACTGATCCAGCCGGCGGGTGCAGAATCTTCACGGTGCAAAATGGCCAAGCGATCCTGACGGCGCGCTGCGCGCAGGCCTTCCAGTTGTAACACGGGTAAATCCATGGAGCGTGTGGGGCTGAAGCGTCGCCAACTTAAACTCAGGAAAATTTGCGTGAGTGCCTGTTGGGGAAAGTGCTGCAAAGTGCTGCGTGTTGAGGGTAAATCGTTAAACACTGCATGGCTGAGGATATACAACAGCGGGCGCTCGTAAATTGGCTTTAGCCACCAGATAAGCAATCCGCTGATCCACCATTTTTCAGTGGGAATCAGCAGTGCAATTAATAACACTGGCGCGCTGACTATCAACCAGACTTTCATTAATGACCACCACCAGCGACGCGCCATTAACAAACCTAAATCCAGGGCTTCCCAGGCAGTGCGCGGGCGAATTTCAAGCGTGATCTGATCCAGCTTCATCCTTGACCTCGCTCGCCACGCAAACCTCGTCCGCTAAACACCAGGTAGCCAATCACCAGCGCCCATAAAAATCCGCCGACCAAATATTTTTGCCAGGGCATTAAAATATTATTCGATGACCAGAAGGCTTCGATGAATGCAGCAATCACCAACATGATGATAACGCCATAGACTAATTTAATGGCAATTGCGCTGGCACGTTTGAGCGATTCGGTGCGTGAGATATTTCCCGGCGCCAGCAGTGCATAGCCGAGTTTTAACCCGGCAGCACCGGCGATGCAAATTGCTGTTAATTCAAAACTGCCGTGGCCCACCACGAAGGTAAAAAAAGTTTCGGTAAATTGCGCGTTGGTTAAGTGGCCGGCGACAGCGCCCATTGATAAACCGTTGTAGACCAGAAAGAAAATTGTACCCACGCCAAACAAAATGCCGGACGCAAAAGTTTGGAAGCTCACGCCGATATTATTGCGGATGTAAAAGCCGAACATTTCCACATTGGTATCGGATGCGCGCGCCGCACCTACAGTGCGATTGTGCGGGTCGTACATTTCTTCAAAGCTGCTCACCTGTTCGGGCGCGGTGATGGTGTACACCAAATCCGGCTGCCACAAAATGGCGAGGTACACCAATAGCCCGGGAACATACAAGAGCGCTGTGGCCCACCAGATATAAGCCTGCTGCTCGCGTACCAGGCGCGGAAAGCCAGCGACAATAAAGCTGATGAACTGCTGGAAAAAAGGTTGCTTGCGGCGATACAGCTGCTGATGCCCGCGCACTACCAAATCGCCGAGTTTATCCACCAGGTGGCTGGAGTAATGGCGATCTTTGGCGAGTGCATGGAAATGGCATAGACGGCGATAGCGGCTGGCAAAAGTCGCCAGTTCATTCCCCTTTAAGCGGCCATCGGCTTTTTCCAGCTCGATAATCTGGGTTTCCAGTAATTGCCAAAGCGGTTGGTAGAGTTGTTCGAATTGTCCTTGTTTCATATCGGTTCCGAGTTACTGCTTGCCAACCATGGTGTTGGCCATTTGTTTTATGGCGATCACCGGATCCTGGGCATTAATGATCGGTTGGAGAATGCTGGCCAGTTCGCTTTGGCGTTCTGCCGAAAGATTTTTGCTGCGCTCGGCAAAGGCGAGCAATGCGCGCTGCTCATCGGTAGAGAAATCGGCCGGCACTGGCAATTGCCCGCGCACTTCAAAACTGGGTTCGCGCAGTGGCGGCGCATCGTAAATCACCATGCTGCCAGCAGCTAAATCGCCCAGGCGTTTGAACTGGCGGTTGCACAGGCTGGTGATAATGCCGACGAGGTAGGCGAGGGGGAGGAAATCCACAAAGCGCAGCAAATTGCGCAACAGGGACGGGCCAAAGGTAATGGGTGTGCCATCGTCATTGACTACGCGAATGCCCATCCACTTTTTACCCGGGGTGCGGCCATTGCGCGTCACCTCAAAAAAGACCGGGTAAAACCACTCCAGCAGGAAAATTAAAATCAGCGCAATCCCGCTGCCCAGCTTGCCCAGTAGTGAAAATATTATGGCGATCACTATGGTGATGCCCATGCGGATCATCACATCTAGCAGCTGGGCGAGGGTGCGCGCACCAAAGCCCGCCGGCGTCAGCGGCAAGAGCGCGCCTTCCGGGGTTTCCAATGATTGACGGGTATCGAGTAACAAAACCTTTTCCTTTCCTGGATAGGGGGTAACCCCGGGGTGATGTCGTGCAAATTATTGTTTGGTTGTCCCAAAGATGGGGGCGAGGATAGCGGATAAGGTGGGGGATGGGTAGCTAAAGGCAGGGGTTTTTAGCTTGTAGATGGCGCTATCGCCCCCATCTAGGCGTTATAATTTGCGCCTCATCTACAGGTTTCGTTTATAGGTTCCGTCTATAGGTTTTCAGGATATGTCCCAGCAACAACCCCCCAAAATTGAATTCCCCTGCGAAAACTACCCCATCAAGGTGATGGGTGATGCGGTCCCCGAACTGCATAGCTATGTGATTGAGATTATGGAGCGCCATGCCCCCGGTTTTGATCAGGCGCGCATTACCGTTAAAGAGAGCAGTAAAGGCAGTTTCCGCTCGTTGACGGTATGGATTACTGCAACCGGGATTGAGCAACTTAGCGCCATTCACGATGACCTGCGCTTGAATCGCATCATTAAGATGGTGCTCTAAGTTGGCAGGCCTGACTCTGGAGGTCATCAACCTCGGCCAGCGCGATTACGCCAGCAGCTGGCAGGCGATGAGCGATTTCACCAATCAGCGCACTGCTGAAACCACGGATCAACTCTGGCTGGTGGAGCATCCACCGGTATTTACCCAGGGCCAGGCGGGCAAGGCAGAGCATCTGTTGTTTCCGGGTGATATTCCTGTGGTGCAGACGGATCGCGGTGGTCAGGTGACCTATCACGGCCCCGGCCAGCTGGTGGCTTATCCCTTACTGGATCTGCGTCGCCTCAACATTGGCGTACGCGAACTGGTCTCTCGCATTGAGCAAACCATAGTGGCAACCCTGGCTCATTACGGTATCGACTCTGCTGCAAAACCCGATGCGCCGGGTGTCTATGTGAATGGCGATAAAATTGCCTCGCTCGGTTTGCGTGTGCGGCGCGGTTGCAGCTTCCATGGGCTCGCCCTGAATGTGGATATGGATCTGGCGCCGTTCCAGCGCATCAACCCCTGTGGCTATCAGGGGTTGGCCATGACCCAGATACGCAATTTGGTACCTGAATGCCCCAGTTTGGCGCAGGTTCAACAGCAACTTGTTATGGAATTTGCGCGGAAATTAGGTTACGAAACCTGTACAATGCGCGCCGTAGATTAACGCCGCGAGCTTCCTATGTCAGACCTTCCTCCCGTATCCACCTTTGTCCCTGAACTCCAACCGGTAAAGCCACCTTTATGATCATGGGCGACATCTGTACCCGTCGTTGCCCTTTCTGCGATGTGGGCCACGGCAAACCCAATCCGCTTGATGTGGATGAGCCGCGCAAACTCGCTGAAGCCATTGCGGAAATGCGTTTGAAATATGTGGTGATTACATCTGTAGATCGCGATGACCTGCGCGATGGCGGTGCCCAGCATTTTGCCGATTGTATTCGCGAAGCGCGCGAATTGAGTCCGAAACTGCAAGTGGAAGTACTGGTGCCGGATTTCCGTGGCCGCATGGAAATCGCATTGGATATTCTCGAAAAAGAAGCGCCCGATGTGTTCAACCACAATATGGAAACCGTCTCACGTTTGTATCGTCAGGCGCGCCCCGGCGCTAACTACGAGTGGTCGCTTGAATTGCTCAAGCAATACAAAGCGCGTCGCCCGGATGTATTAACCAAATCCGGTTTGATGGTTGGCCTGGGTGAAACTAAAGAAGAAATTATCGAAGTAATGAAACACATGCGTGAGCACGACATCGACATGCTCACCATCGGCCAATATTTGCAGCCCTCCAAAGATCACCTGCCGGTGCAGCGTTACGTGCACCCGGATGAGTTTGAGGAATACACCAAACTCGCCGAAGAAATGGGTTTTAAACACGCCGCCTGCGGCCCGCTGGTGCGCTCTTCTTATCATGCGGATAAGCAAGCGCACGGCGAAGATGTGAAATGGTTTGGCGAAACCAAAAAAGCCTGATTGAATTTGTGAAATCAACGCTAAAAAACTCCCGCCAGTCGGGAGTTTTTTATTCCCGGTTCAGGAAGATGAACTAGAGTAAATCCATCATTCATTGACGAATTAAGTTGTTATTGTGAAATCACCTGCGGTAAAAAAATCCCCCGAGCTACAAATTGCATTATTGGAAAATCATCCAGAATTTTTTGCGCAAGTTGCTTATTGGCATCATCAGGAATGCGAACGTCAGGGGTTGAAATCAACGCTGGCATTGCGTCAGCAGCGTCTGGTATTGCACGTCAAAGAAAATGCCATTCCCAAAACACTGATTATTTTGCAAAACGGCGAACTGGTTGGCTGTGTCAGCCTGGTGAATTACACCTATCGCAGCAGTGAACGCATGCCCAAAGTTTCCAGCGATTCACCGGTGTGGTTGAGTAATTTATTTGTAGTGGAGCAATATCGGCAGCAAGGAATTGGGATGGTGTTAATTGATGCTGCAAAAAATTATGCGCGTGATTTGGGATTAGGCGAGCTGTGGTTATCGGCAACGGATTACACGGATTACTATCAAAAACGTGGCTGGGAAATTGTGCGTCTTACGCGTTTGGGTGGGCGACAAGTGAATGTCATGCGAATCAGTGTGTAGTTTTTTGAGCGAAGTAAAACATGTTCGATCAGCTTTCCTAATCGAACATGTATGAAAAGTAAATTAGTTTACTTTGACTAATTGTGCTTTCTGTTCATCGGTCAGCGAATCATAGCTGGCAATGGTCAATATCTGGTTGTTGCTTGCGGTGGTATTGGCATCCAGATTGATCGATACGTCTTGCGGCAATTTGTACATGGCCCCAGTTGCTGGATCAACAATCAACATACCAATCAGACCGCCGAATAAAATATTGCCCCAATACCAACCATCTAAAGAACTGGTCAGGGTAAAGGTCTTGTCAGTGAAGCCGTCTTTCTTGAAGGTGATCACGTAACGCTCGCCTTTGAAGTAACCGGCACTTGCTTTAAGGGTTACTACACTGGGGGTAACACCGGAGTGGACAACAGCTCCACTGCGATTGGTAATGGTGAAGTTGGCGGTATCCGGAGCGGATTGCAGGTTAACCGGGTATGAGGAATCGCTAACGATACTCGCGCAGCCAGTCATCAAAAGACTGCAAAAAGCAGCGGCTGCAACCTTGTTCTTTATAGACATATGTATCTCCATGTTTTTTTGGGTGCCATTTTGGCGCGCCAAGCCTATCCCATCGCAATCCTGTGTACAAGCAGTAGCCTATCCCGAAGGGGCACCACCGGCGCGCCCCTCCCGGATCATCAATGCAGTTTCAGGCGGGGTCTCAACCAGCGATTCAATCTTCCTCCCAGCATAATTAATCCGGTGCGGATTAATCCGTGGATGGCGATTTGGTGCATGCGATACAACGAAATATAAACCATGCGCGCCAGTCGCCCTTCAATGAACATGCTGCCTTTGCTCAGGTTGCCCATTAAGTTGCCGACGGTTGAATAACTCGCGAGTGAAATCAGCGAGCCATGGTCGGTGTATTTGTAAGCTTGTAGTGGTTTGTTGTTCAGCAGCGCGTTCAAATTTTTGTAGCAGATACTGGCCATTTGATGTGCGGATTGCGCGCGCGGTGGTACGCGTGAGCCGTCCGGATTAGTAAATTGCGCGCAGTCGCCGATGGCAAAAATAGTGGCGTCGCGTGTGCATTGCAAAAATTCATTTACGTGCAATTGGTTGATGCGATTGGTTTCCAGGCCGGCGATGTTGGCCATAAAATCGGGCACCTTAATGCCGGCGGCCCAAACCATTAAATCGGCATTGATCAGTTGGCCATCTTTAGTGTGCAAGCCTTCGGCGGTAGCAGAGGTAATCATGGTGTTGAGTTTTACATCCACCCCGATCTTTACCAGCTCGCCGTGCGCCGCAGCGGAAATTCGCTCTGGCAGCGCGGGCAAAATGCGTGGGCCAGCTTCAATCAGTGTGACATGCAGGTGATTGTTCGTTACCGCATCAAAACCGTAGTTATGAATTTCGTGCACGGCGTGATGCAATTCGGCAGAGAGTTCAACACCCGTTGCTCCAGCCCCGACAATGGCGATGCGCACATGGTCATTGGCACCGGTAACGCGCTGGATACGCAAAAATTTATTGAGTAATTTGTTGTGGAATTTGTGTGCTTGCGTCGGACCATCCAAAAACAGGCAATTATCTTTTACACCCGCGGTATTAAAATCGTTGGACATGGAGCCGAGTGCAATCACCAGGTAATCGTAAGGAATGCGGGTAGAGGGTAAAAACTCTACGCCGTCTTCATCCTGCATGGGGGCGAGCACTACTTCGCGTTTGTCGCGATCAATATCAATCATGGTGCCGACGCGAAAGAAAAAATGGTGTGCGTTGGCATGGCCGCGATAGCTCACCGCATCCACATCTTCATCCATAGTGCCCACTGCAATTTCGTGCAGCAGTGGCTTCCACAAATGAGTCGTGTTGCGGTCGATCAAGGTCACTTCCGCTTTGTTTTTACGCCCGAGTTTATCGCCCAATTTAGTGGCGAGTTCAAGCCCGCCTGCGCCGCCGCCGACTACCACGATACGCGGTTTGCTAGAGGGCGGATGATTGATAAGAGGCTGGTTGGTTGATGTTTGCATAGTACACCTGCAAGAGTAGTGGGTTAATTTCTTTTCAGGAATTGGCTTGCCAGGGGCCGCTCGATAAATCGATAGGTGTTTTGTTGTAATGCGGCCTGGAAGTTTTGCATGGCTGCCGAGGTTTTTCCGGCGCGATAATCGCGATAGCCGGAGTAAAAATAATATTCAGTGAGTTCACAGCGATTGGTTGCCGCGTGCTGCAATTGCTGGCGATTGATTTTGTCGATCCAGTAAGCGTAAACCGCGCCCTCCCATTCATTGCGTACGGCCATTTTTTTACCGCGCGCAACTTTGCTGAAGTCCCACTCAGTTTGGTCGCGAATAATATCGGCTTTGATTGCATCATAAATGCTGATTTCACGCTGCGCCTGCAAATACTCGGTAAAAGTTACTGCGGCTTTTTGCCAATCGCCGGCATTCATATAAATTTCGTGGAATGCAGTATCGCTAGCGGTAAGCCCTTGTTGTTTGGCTTTTGCCAGCAAGGAAAATGCCTGCTGGTTTTTGCCGAGCATGGAATAGGTTTGTGCAGCCCAGGCATAGTTTTCCGCGCTGGGGGCAATCTCCAGCACTATCGCAATTTCATTCAGCGCTAACTGGTAGTGATTGTTATCAATAAACATTTGGGCTAATTGATAATGCAGTTCCGCTTTGTCTGCACCCAGTGGCATAGCTTTTTGGTAATAGCCGGCGGCGCTATAGAGCGATTGATTTAATTCGTAGGAGCAACCGCTGGCTTCGGCACGCTCTTCATAGGTTTCGGCGAGAGTTTGGAAAAAATCGCGCGATTGCACCTGATTGGCTTCTGCTTGTTTCAAGGTGGCCAATGCCAATGGGTAAAGTCCCATGGTGCGATACATTTTAGCGAGTTGGATATAGGCTTTGTCGCTGGTCGGTTGTTCGCGCGTGGCGCTCAGCAGTGCATCCAATAATTCATTCGGTTCTTTGTTGCTACTTTCTTTTTGCGCGATATAACGCTGCAAAAAAAGTGCAAGCGATGGCGGGTTTAACTCTTCGCGCGCACCGGGTGACAGTTGGGTAAAAATAGTTTTGGCCTGGCTCAGTGACGGGTTATTTCCCTTTACTACATCATCGTAATAAATATTGTAGAGCGCCGTGAGCGTTGCTTCGTTACCGGGCACCAGTTCCAATACCTTGCGAAACTCTTTGATGGCCAGTTTGCGCTGTTCGGCGGATTTTTTCGGTTCAGCATCTTTAGCTTGTTCGGCTGCAGCGGTATAGGCAAACCCCAGTTTGTAATGTACTTCCGGGTTATTGGGATCTTGCACGAGTTGCTGCTGCAGATTGCGGATTAGCACTGAGCTGTTTGCATTGGTATCAATGTTTGCTGCTGGCAGCTCCGGTTCTTGCAAAGGTTTGATTTGCTGGCTACAGGCGCCCAGCAATGTGCTGCACAAGAGCGCCAACGCAATGCGACGGGGTAGGTGCTGCCAAATATATTTGGTCAGGGATGAGTTAACTGCGCACAACTCCATAACCTGAACCTCAGAGTTGATAGCCGAGTGCTTCGGCTTTTTTAAAGGCCGCATCTGACTCTTTAAATTGATGGTTGTAGCCCAGTGCCAAACCCAACTGGTAATGGGCTTCGGCATTTTTGGGGGCAGTAGTTACTGCAGTGCGCGCACTTTCCAATGCTTGCTGGTAATCGCCATTTTTAATATGCAGTTTGCTCAGTGCGATTAAACTGGTGATATCGTTTTTGCCCTTGGCCAGGGCCGCAATATCGGCGGCAACCGTGTTGTATTCGTAAGCCAAAGTCCAGTCGGTGGAGTCGAGCAACTCTTCAGTTTTTTGATAAAAATCCGCGTACTTATCCAGCGCAATACGGTTATCTTTTATCGTTAGATTTTGCTCCACAATATAGCGCTGTGGTTCCTGCTTGCCAGTTTGCACCAGCTTGTACCAGGGGTTATCGATATTCACGCCCTGGGTTTTTATGCGCAATTGATGCTTGCTGCTGGGGCTATTAAACACAATGCGTGCTTGCAAACTAAAACCGGGGTTATTGACGTAAGCCTGTTTGCGATCGCCCGGTTTATGCAAGTTGCGCAAATCGGCAAATAAATTGGTGAGTTGGGTAACGCTAAACGCATAATTGATAGCTTCCTGATCGCCGCCCCAGACATTGGCAAAGGCAAAGCGGCCATGAATCACAAAAGGCTGCCATAAATTATCGGCGTTGCTGGTACTCAGCTCAACGACTTCGGCCGAGTTGTAAATTTGGCCAATAAGTTCGCGAAAATATTTATCGCGCTCGTGCGAGTACTGCCACATGCTGCGCAAGCGCTGTTCATACAAGCCACCGAAACTCAGTTTGAAACTCGCCTGGGCATTGCGCCCTTCAAATTTATCGAACACCAGTTCCAAATGCGCAAAATGCTGGCTGGCATCCAGTGTCGGCAATATGCTGATTTGCTTGCTCTGCTCATTCACCACCAGCGATGGCTGGCCTTCAATACCGACCGAAAAGCCCGGATATAAACTGGTTTCGCCGGTGGTGTCCATCCATATTTCAGCCAGGCCGTTTTGCGCCGGGATATGCACAATCATATGGTCAAAACTGATGCCGGGAATGGTCATATCAGGAATGCCGCGCCCGCGTGTCACAATTAACGCCGGGTCTGCTTTTATGCCCAGGTCGCGCAAAAGTTTTACTGCCAATACCGTTTGGTCTTTGCAATCGCCGTAACCGTTTTTCAAAATATCGGTGGTATCGTGCGGCTCGTAACCACCGCGGCCCACATGGGCAAATACATAGCGAATGCGATCCTGAATGGTTTGGTAGACCGCTTTGACTTTTGCCTCGGGGGTGGGTGAGGATTTTTTAATATCGCTCACAATTTTTTCCAATGCCGCATCGCTCAGCAGGTGTGGTTCTATCAGGCCGTCGGCCCAGCGCGCCACATCATTCCAGCTGTCGGTGGTAGCGATGCGCAGGTAAGGCGCATAATCATGTTCGCGCGGCATATCGCTTTGCAATTCTATTTTGGCGAGGTTGGTGCCGCTCCAGTGGAGTGTTTGACGATTGTTTTTTTCGTTGTGCTTGTACGCAATGGCATAGCGGTTCGCATCGCTGCTGAACAGTTTTATGTTCGCCGGTGCGTTGATTGTTAATTCACTTTTGGTGATGGCATCAGCGCGTGACCCCTGGCCTGCGGCGCGGTCTTCCCACCAGTGGAAGCTGAAACTGTCAAACCACTGGTTGGGCACCATTTTTTTGGTATCGGTATAGCGATACTGAAATTCAATCACCGAGCCTTTGCGCACGTTGGGCAGGGAAAATAATAATTCCTTGCGGTCGTGATAAAAATTTTCATCGGTGGGGCTTTGGATTTGGGTGGCATCGGCTTTGATGCTGTCGAGTTTGCCATCGGGGGTGCGCACATTAGCGTATTCGAGTTGGATGTCTTCGTAGAAGCTGTTAAAGCTCACACTGATCTGACTGTAATCGCGCACGGCTTCATCGCTGTTGATATACACCGCCACATAAGAAGTGGCATGGCTCATCAACTGTTCATCGATATCCACCACCGTTTTACGCAGTAATACTTGTGCTTCAGTCGTTGCGGCGGGTTTGTAACCGCGTATCAGGTTTTTTAGCGGCGGGGCAATTCGCTCGGCAGTTTCCTTTTCCATTTCTGCAGCATGGCTAGTGCCAGAACAAATTGCTAACACCAGTAGCCAGGGCGAATATTTTCTTACACAAACTGCTAAAAAATCTGACACGCGACATTCTCCAACGATTACAAATATAAAACCTGTGTAACTAGGCTCGCTTACAGTTCAGTCCATTGGCCTTCGGCAGCGCTTTCGAAAATGGCATCGATAACGCGCATATTGGCAATGGCATCGCTCAGCGGAGTAGGCACTGGCGTGTTGTTGAAAATACTTTGAGCAAAGGCATCGCCCATTGCGCTGTAGTGGTTGTTATCGGGCACTTCAATTTCTTCCACTATGCGATTGCGAGTGATGCGAATTTTTTGCACCGGCTCACTGCTGTCATTGTAAAAGGGACGCGCTAAATAGAGGCTGCCTTCTTCACCACTGGCCTCCACAAATTGCAATGGCTCAAGTTTTGTTGCTGCCGTAAAAGTGGCGGTGCCATCGCGGAATTCCATAATGCCGGAGGTCAGGCAATCCACCTCTTCGCCAGGCATTGGGGTGATATGTCCCAGTACCTGATCAGGTTCCTGGCCAAACAGCCAGCGCGACAGGGAAATGGAGTAACAGCCAATATCTAGCAGTGCGCCGCCGCCCATCTCGATTTTGTTGCGGATATTGTCTGCATCACGATTGTTGTAAGAGAAATTGGAATGCACTGCGCGCAATTTACCAATGCGACCTTCATCCACCAGTTTTTTCGCCAACTGCCATTGTGGATGGAAACGGTACATAAATGCTTCCATCACTTTCAGGTGTGGATGCGCAGCCGCCGCCGCAACAAGGCGTTGCGCATCTTCGGTATTCATCCCCAGGGGTTTTTCACAGAGCACATGCTTGCCTGCTTCCAGCGCTTTGATTGACCACTCCACATGCAGATGATTGGGCAGGGGGTTGTAAATGGCATCCACGTCCGGGTCTGCCAGCAATTCGTGGTAATTGCCGTAGGCGCGCTCGATATGCAATTTGTCCGCCGCCGCGCGCGCACTTTGTTCATCGCGCGAGCAGATGGCGATCACCTGGTTGTATTGCGATGCCTGGAGCGCAGGAATCACTTTTTCACGGCCGATTTTGGCAGTGCTAAGCACGCCCCAACGAAGTTTTTGCATGGCAGGTCCTTAAGTCAGGAAATATTTTTTATGAGGGTATAACAGAGTTCACAGCAGTCCGGTCAGTGTAGCCCAAGCGCGGCCCAGGGGGTGAGTCGCGCGCAATGAAAGGCGGTGAAAAAGTTTTAAATGTCGTATTTGGCTGGAGTGAAGCGCAGGACGAAAGCTGGTCAGGTCAGAGGGTGATTACCAGGGCAGCACATCGCCGTTCGAATGCCAAAAGGTGCCACTGTTTTCCAGCGTGAGGCCGGCGATACGCTGGCTCAGGCGCTGGGCGGATTCCTCGGCCGAAATATCGCCGCCAAAGTTGACCATGGCGGTCTGCACAAAGCCCGGGTGCAACACCGCCACCGCGATTCCCTTGGGCTGGAGATCGCGTGCCAATGACATGGCCGCCGCGTTGAGCGCTGCCTTGGACATACGGTAGCCGTAGTAGCTGCCGGAGGTGTTATCGCCAATGGAACCCATACGGCTGGTGATAAAAGCCACCTTGGCACCGCGCTGCAAGTTGCCGAGAAATGCTTCGGTCACACGCAGTGGCGCTATGGCATTAACCTTGAATTGCTGGTCGATACTGGCGTAATCCAGATTGCCCAGGGCTTCGCGCTGTAAAATGCCGGCGTTATTAATCAGTAGATCGATTTTTTTCCCGGTGAAGGTATCAGCGAGTTTATTCAATGCGGCTTGATCAGTGACATCCACCCCTGCAATGACGCGCGCGCCCGACTCCACCAATTCCGGCGAGGCGTTGCGGCACACCGCCAACACTTGCCAACCCTGGGCGAGATAGGTTTTACACAGGGCGAGACCAATTCCGCGATTGGCACCGGTAATTAATACGGTTTGCATATGAGATCCTCTTTAAGCAGCGGGATAAAAATCTACGGCGAATGAAAATGAGCAGTGCGAATTTATGCCGTTATGTGAGCAGGACTATAGAGTGAAGCCAGTGCGAAGAAAAGTATCAGTTGCTATTTGTCGTCAAAGCTTGCCGGGGAGCTGGCCGGTCCAGCGTTTAAAGGCACGGCGCAAATTGGCTGCATCATAAAAGTGCAATTGCCGCGCAACTTCTTCCTGAGTGATGTCGGTTTCGCTGAGCCAGTGCAGGGCCATGTGTTTGCGCACCAAATCATATTGTTGTTGAAAACTGCTGCGGTGTTTTTGCAATTTGCGTTTCAGGCTGGCGCTGCTCATGCCGAAATCCTGCGCGCATTGTTCCAGATTGGGTTGATGGTGCAGGTTTTGGTGCAGGTAATCATAAATTTCGTGCAAGAAACCGCGCGGATTATTTGTTGTGAGTAAATGGGTATGGGAATTGGCAATAGCTGTGACCGATTGAGTTTTTGACCAGGCCTTGTGCAATTCATCGCGCGCTATGGTGATGGCTTGTGCCTGGGCGTTAAATACCAGACGCTCACCCAAATGTACCTGATACTGTTCAATATATTCCGGCTGAGGGTGCTTAAAATAAAATGTCCAACTGGGCGATGAGCCACTGCGCCAGCGCGCAAAGTTGCGCAAACTGCTAGTCATCATCGCCAACAGGAAGGGCATTAATTCATCGGCTCCAAAATTGTCTTGCCAATAAATCACCAAGCGTTCGTTTTCATAATGCAAGTGCAGGCTGAGTAGCGGCGAAAGCGTGCTTGAGTAAGCGATCAAATAATCCAGTAACTCGGCGATATTATTGGCTTGGCTCAGCGCGACTTGATACGGCGTTAATAATTCCCGGCCCACCAGGAATGCCAATTCCTGGCCGTGCGGTTGTTTTATAGTGTTATCAAGCAAACGAAAAATTTGCTGTGGTGAGAGCTGCAAATTTTTGCGTGCTATATCCTCATAAAAAATACCCGTGTTGCGCAGCAGCTTGTGTTCTTGCTGGCCGCGCGCCAGTGCTAAATCGATCAGGGTTTTAGGCCAAGAGTGTGCGGGAATAAAGGCACTGTCCAGTTCGCGATAAGCTTGGGGTAAATAGCGTGAGGAATCAGTATTCATCAGGCTGCCCGATCGATGAGTTGCGCGCGCTTTTCTTTGGCCTGTAAGAGGCAACGTGTAGCGCGCTGGATTAATTCCTCAGTGGTATCTGTGCGTTGCATATTATCGCCTGCCAATGCAATGCCGGTGCTGGCGGAATGAAAAATAGATTCACCCTGGCTAGCTGTTTTAAATGCGAAGCTCTGAATGGCCTGGGTAATTTCAACGGCAATAGCTTCTGCAGCTGATCTGCCCGTATTAGGCAGTACCAATGCAAAGCGATCCCCCGCATAGCGGCAGAGTAAATCACTGCGGCGAATATTTAATAACACTAATTCACCCAGTGCTTGCAGCAAACGATCGCCCTCTGCGTGGCCATAACGGCGATTGGTTGCATCAAAGAAATCTACATCAATTAATACCAGAGCCAGTGCAGAATTATTCTGTTGGCAATCGTGCAATTCCTGCTCCAGCAGTTTGCGCAGGTAAGCAGCCCCATTGAGCTGGGTAATAAAATCCAGGCCGCGATGTTCGCGAAATAAACGCTCGCGTTTGCGCAGTTGTTCATTAATTGCCAACTGTTCCTGGTGCCAGTGATAAATGCCAAGTGTTAACAGACCCAAACCAATCGGCATTAAACCGGATTCTACCCAGTGATCCCAAAATGCGCTGGCGGGAAAGGCAATAAATTCATCAAGCCAATCCTGAAAACTGGCGAGAAAAATACAGCTTAAGCCAATGCTTAACCATTGGGTGACACGACCTTTAGGGCGACTATGCAGAATTAATAGCAACCAGACCAGCGCTAGCAGTGCCGCGCCGCCTTCGCTGATCACATCCAGCCAGTTAATTTGGCTCCAGAATTTAATATCACCCAGAGCCAGGCTGGCGCTGAGTGTTATGTTAGCGGCCAATGCCAGAATTAATAATTTCCATTGATGAAGTTTTAACATGCTGCGCGTCAATCCTGCAAAAATCCCAAAAAAAGCTATAAAAAATCGCGATTAATATTTGGTGAGTAGCCATACCAGTTAAGTGTGACAATTTTGTGAAACTGAAAGACTGCGCAATTAAAAGCTTGAGCTGCAATGCCTCATCAGTTTTTTCCGCAAGCGCGAGAGGCAAAATAGCTCAGGCCATATTTATGTACATCAATCCCCGTGTCACGCGAGTGTCATCTATGGCACCTAGCTTTGCTTCCTGAATTTATCTGACAACACAGGTTGTGCTGATTACTACCAAAACCTGAGTACTGAAAAAATTAGGGGAGCTATCGTGAGTCAATTTAAACAAGCTAACAAACACACCAATATCTGGATTAAAAATACTCTGGCATTAGCACTTGCTGCCATTGCGGGTAGTGTACTGGCCGATGGGCGCATTGAAGGTCAGGTAAAAGCAGCCGAGCACGGCGTGGCTTTGCAGGGAGTAAAAATTCGCATTGCCGAATTAAATCGCGAAGTGGTGAGCCAGCGCGATGGTCGTTTCATTTTTTTGGATGTCAATGCTGGCAATTACACACTTGAAACCAGCTATATAGGTGCGGACCCGGTGCGTCGCCAAATTGCCGTAACTGACAATCAAACCACTAAAACCAATTTTCAATTAGTAGGTGTTTCCGGAATAGTCGAGAACGTGATTGTAATTGGCCAGGCCGCGGGCATGAACAAAGCGCTCAATAAGCAGCGCAGTGCAGAAAATATTATTACCGCTGTTTCGGCGGATGCGATTGGTCAATTTCCTGATACCAATGTTTCTGAAGCGCTGCAGCGTTTGCCGGGTTTATCGGTGGAGCGCGATCAGGGTGAAGGTCGCTATGTGCGTGTGCGCGGCATGGGGCCGGATTTTAATGCGGTGACTATCAATGGTGTGGGTGTTCCTGGTCCGGATGCAGATCGTCGCGCTGTCGCTTTGGATGTGATTCCATCTGACTTACTGGAAAATTTAATTGTTACTAAAAGTTTAACGCCGGATATGGATGCCAATTCGTTAGGCGGCAGCATTGAAGTACAAAGCTTGTCGGCCTTTGATCGCGATGGTGCTTTTTGGCAATTAACCGCAGAGGGCAGCTATGACGATAACACTGAACAAACCAGCCCTAAATTTGCCGCAACTGCCAGCAATCAATTCAGTCTGGGCAATGATGAAAATAATTTCGGCGTTGCCTTTGGTGTGAGCTCATTCAAGCGCGAGTTTGGTTCCGACAACGTGGAAACCGGTGGTGCCTGGAATTTTGAAGACGGCGCTCGCCTGGAAGAGCTTGAGCAGCGCGATTACCGCATCACCCGTGAGCGCTCTGGTTTGACTCTGAACCTGGATTTCAAACCAACTACCAATACTGATTTGTACTGGCGCAACCTCTATAGCGAATATACTGATTCAGAAATTCGCCTGGCCAATGTGATTGAGTTTGAAGATGCTGTATCAGAAGGCGAAACTGGCAGTGCCGAAGTGCAGCGCGAATTAAAAGATCGCACTGAAACTCAGGAGATTTTATCGACCTCCTTTGGTGGGCAAACCCGATTTGAGCGCTGGACTGTGGATTATCGTCTGGCGCACAGTGAGTCCAACGAAGACGAGCCGCAAAATATCGCCGGCGCGGTATTTAAAATTGACGATGATGTAATTGCCGATGAAGTATTTGAATTGGCGTTTCAGGATGCGCGCAAAATTCGTATCAGTGCCCCGGCGGAATATTATCAAACCGCCAGCTATAAGCTGGACGAAGTTGAATTGGGCAGCACCAACACTAACGACGAGAGTAATGCATTTAACCTGGACTTCACCCGTGACTTGCAATTGGGTAGCAATGCGGCACAAGTAAAATTTGGCGTAAAGCGTACTGAGCGCGAAAAAGATAATGATGTAAATGTTTGGGTAAGTGAAGAATTTAATGGCGATACTTCATTAACGACTTTTTCTGGTGGTGTGGTGGATTATCAACTGGGTGAGTTTGGTTCCAGCATCAATTCTCGCGCAGTAAAAGTTGCCCTTGCTGATCAGGAACTCGATGAAATAGAAAGCAGTATTGGCGACTTTGCCATCACCGAAGATACCAGTGCGGCTTATGTGATGGGTCGTGTTGATATAGATTCCTGGCGAATCTTAACCGGTGTGCGCTATGAAGATACCAGTTTCACCGCTAATGGTTATTCCTGGGATGATGCTGTTGAAGAAATTGCTGCAACCCACTTCGAAAATTCTGATGATTACTTTCTGCCGGCTTTGCATATCCGCTATAGCGTAAATGATAAAACCCAAATTCGCGCCGCCTGGACTAATTCCGTTGTGCGCCCGGGGTTTGCGCAGTTGTCGCCGGGGCGTTTGATTGAAGAAGATGATGGCGATATAGAAGCCGAGTTTGGCAATCCGAATTTAAAATCACTGGAGTCCAGTAATTTTGATTTGGGTATTGAATATTATCCCGGTGTTGCCAGTGTGATCTCGGCGTTTGCATTCCATAAGTCTATTGATAATTTTGTGTATCAAACGGATTTGGGCGGTACTGCGGGTTATGAGGATTTTGATCACGCGGTCACTTTTGTAAATGGTGATGCTGCAGAGATTACTGGAGTTGAGTTGGCGGCTTCCAAACAATTTTCCAGTTTGCCTGCGCCCTGGAACGGATTATTAATAGGCGGCAACGCCACCTTTGTCGATTCTTCGGCAGAAATCGGCGGCTACGATGATGGCGAATTTATTGCGCGCGATATTCCCATGCCGAGTCAGTCAGATACCTCGGCTAATCTGATGCTGGGTTATGAGTCAGATAAAATCAGTTTGCGCTTATCGGCTAACTATAAATCCAACTATCTGCTGGAAGTATTGGAACCAATGGAATCCAGCTACGATGCTTATGTCGATGATCAGGTACAGCTGGATTTTTCACTACGCTATTTCCTGAGCGATACGATTAAGGTGCATTTTGAAGCGTTGAATCTAACTGACGAGGTCTACTACACCTACGTGAACAATGCACGCTACAACGCCCAATACGAAACCTACGGCGCTACTTATAAACTCGGTATCAGCTTTATGAGTTTTTAAGTAATAATTAAGCAATCGGATTTAGTCTAGTGAAGTTCAGGCGCGCTCGATTCACCGAGCGCGCATTTTTCTTCGCGTTGTTATGGGTGTTATAGACAGGCTTTCTGGATTACCGTTATGAAAAAAATACTTGGTCTGGTTTTATGTTTGACTCCAGCGCTGCCTATGCAGGTTTATGCTGGTGAAGATCAAACAGGCAAAAACTCTATTCACGCGTTGCCACAAAATATTCAGGCATCGGCGTTGGCACCTTTGCGTGCGGGTGGCTACCTTGCTGTAGATGAGAAAGTTGGCGTGAGTTGGTTGGATGCAAATGGTAATTCGCAGGCTGTATTGGCTGCTCCAACAGAATTATTGGATTGGCGCGAAACAGTTTCTGTTGCGAATAATGGCAAGACAACTCAGCAGGTGGTTATTGCGAGTGTTCGTTTACCTGAGCAACAGCCTGCAATCATGGTGTTGGATACATCTACGAAAAAAATCCATGAGTTACTGCGCTTGCCTATTCCATCGTTCAAAATTGAAAGCCTGTGTTTGAGTCGCGACCCGGTAAATAATCTTTCGCTGTATTTGCTGGATGAGCGCGGCACTGCTGAACAATGGTTGGTACTGGATGCCCAGGGCAATCCTCTGGTTAAAAAATTGCGCAACCTTCCGATCCCACCCAACAGCAAATCCTGTTCGGTGGATGATCAGCATGAGTCGCTATTTATTACAGAAGAAGCCGTGGGGATTTGGTTATTTAATGCATCGGTAGAGGCAGCGCCGGGGCGTCGGTTGGTTGATGCGGCCAAGCCTTTTGGTAAGTTAAGCCAATCAGTAGAGTTGGTTGCTGCAATTCCGGGTGGCCTGCTGGTGTTTGAGCCGAAACAAAAAAGTTTATTGTTTTATCGTGCACAGGGCGATTCTTATCAATTGGAAAAATCGCAAGCACTTGCCAAGCTCGAAGAAGTTAAAAGTCTCTCTGTGCATTATGATTCTGCTCGCCAGGAATTGATGGCAGTATTGTTTGATGAAGATGCAGCGCGCCACTGGCAGATTAAAACTCCCTGGGTACAGACTCACGAAATTAACAAATCACCTATGCCGATAGTTTCTGTTACTGCTGATGCACAAACAGAAGTCATGGCGCGGTTTGGTGATGCGGCGGATGATCCTGCCATTTGGGTTAATAAAAAATCACCGCGCAAAAGTCGTGTGATAGGCACCAATAAGCAGCAAGGGTTATTTGTCTATGATTTGCAGGGTAAGCAGGTGCAGCATTTCAATACCGGTAAATTAAATAATGTGGATGTACGTTACGGCATTCCAGTCGGTAAAAAAAATCTGGATATCGCGGTGGCTACCAATCGCGATGACAACAGCCTGGCGATTTACACCATTGATCCTTCGTCGGGAAAGCTGGCGTTTTCTGGCAGTGTTAAAACGGATTTGGAAGAAATCTATGGTTTCTGCCTGTATCAGTCTGGCTCTGCGACCTATGCCATTCCCAACGGCAAAAGCGGTGAATTCCAGCAAATCAAATTAACCGCAACACTCAATGATAAAAATACAGTTGTTTGGAATGGCGAAGTGGTAAGACGCTTTTTTGTAAAAAGCCAGCCGGAAGGCTGTGTGGCAGATGACAAAAACCAGCGTTTGTTTATTGGCGAGGAAGATGTCGCTTTGTGGACACTAGGCGCTGAACCCTCGGCAGCGAATACACTGGAGCTGGTGTTAGCTGCTGGCGAATTGTTAGTGGCGGATGTGGAAGGTGTGGGAATTTATCGCGGTGCGCGGAATTCCTATGTGGTGGTTTCCAGTCAGGGTAATAATACCTTTGTGGTGATGGATGCATTGCCGCCATTCAAGGTGCGTGGCCGTGTGCGTATTGATATGGATGCTGCCAATGATATTGATGGCGTATCAGAAACTGATGGGCTTGAAGTCAGCTCGGCAAATTTTGGCAGTGACTTTAATGAGGGGATGCTGGTGGTGCAGGACGGTCATAAGGTAATGCCGGAGGCGCCGCAAAATTTTAAGTACGTTGATTGGAAAAAAATTCGTACAGCTTTGCAGCTTGATTAATCTCCCACGGTCTTTCTTTGCTAAAGGGGGGAATTAAACTCCTCCCTTTGTAAAGGGAGGTTGGGAGGGATTTAATTTCAATTTGAAACCAAATACCATTCAGGTTTTAGTGCATAACCTTTTTCCACATCACCGCGAAAGCCAAGTTTCTCGTAAACACGATGGGCCTCAGTGCGCTGCATCCCCGACAGCAACATCACTTTGTAACAGTTTTTTTGCCAGGCCAGGTCTATGGCGAAACGCAGCATGCGGCTGCCAATGCCTTTGCCGCGGCAACTGTTGTTGGTAATAACATGTTCAATCATGGCAAACGGGCGGGCGCCGTTGGTGAGTGTTGGAATTAATCCCAACATGCAACTGGCGATGAGTTGCTGGTTTTCTTCGACAACAATCAGGGCAATTTGCGGGTTTTCCAGCATTGCTTGCAATGTTGTATCTGCCTGCGCTGCTGTTATCTCTGGATCATTGGGGCGCAGCTCGCGATAAAGAGCAAGCAAACCCGCGCAATCAGCGCGGGTCGCAAAGCGAATAGTTTCCATGGGAATTGATCGGCCTTTCTATTCTGATGCTATTGGTTCGATGTTATTGGCCTTTGCGCGATTCACGGATGTAAAAGCGGGCGTCTTTAGCGTTGTTGTAGCAGTTATCGAAATTTTCAACGCCCTGCATGGTGCGCGCTGCGGTAATTAGGCCCAGTGCCTTGGTGTAACTCACTGTGCCGCTAAAGCCATCAGCTTTGGCAATGGACAGTTCGCTCCATGCGGCTTCAATTTCTTTATCGCAGGCACTGCGAAATTGGGTTTTTCCGGCGCAGGCAGACAGTGTAATTGCCAATACAATCAGGCAACTGGAAGAAAGCATCTTACGGATAGGCATTTGTGAATCTCCTTGGGCTAGTCGTTGATACTTGGATCAAACTTATTCTCAGGAGTTCACATTCTGGCGTTAGTGGCGATGAATGCCAAGCCGAAATTTACTTTTCCGGCTTGGGATTGGGGACAGTTCAGGCGAGCAGGGCGTCGGGTTGTTGGTGCAATTCGCGATCGATAATGCCGATTGCCTGGGCAATCACTTGATCCAATGAGCCGCGTACATCAATGCGGAAAACATCGGGTTCATGGCTCGGATCTTCCAGGCTGTCGAACTGGCTATCAACCAGTGTTGGTGCCATAAAGTGACCTGCGCGTTTGTTAACACGGGTCTGGATAGTGTCTTTGTCGGTGTGCAGGAAAATAAAGAGGGTTTTTAATCCCGCCTTGCGCAGTTCATCTCTATGGACTGATTTGAGACCGGAAAATGCCAGGGTTGAGTGCTGGTTGCGGGTGGCGGCATCGCGGAAGTAATCGCGCATGCGAATGACCCAGGGCAAGCGCATGGCATCCGTGAGTGGAATGCCCTTGGCCATAGTTGCACGAGCTTCCTCGCTGTGGAAGTCATCACCGTCGAGATATTCATATCCGTAGTGATTCGCCAGGGCATGCGCCACTGAGGACTTACCGCTGCCGGATACTCCCATCACTATGATCAGGTTGGTCGTGGCATCCGGGTTGCTAATAGCGTGTGAATAATGCATCTGGGCTGGTCTCGTGTACATCCAGGGATATGTCCAGCACAAGGCTGGAGATACAATGGAATCGCAATCAAAATGTTCAATCACTGTACATGATAGCGCAACCATCGTGCTTGTGGTATGGTAGCAAAAAATAATAGCCAATTGGTGGATACCCATTATTCTCCGCTCGAAGAAGAGAAGATGATCCGTACCCTGCTCAGCCAGTCGCCTGAAGGGCTGATTATCACCGGCGGAGACCAAACCAAGGCCTGCCAGAATTTCCTTACCAAAGCGCGTATTCCCATTGTGCAGATGATGGAGTTGTTGGCCGATCCTATCGATATGAACGTAGGCTTTGCCCATGGTCGCGCCGGTTACGATGTGGTGAAGCACTTAATTGGTCAGGGCTATGAGCGCATTGGCTTTATCGGCGCACGTATGGACCCGCGCGTGCAGCAGCGTATGCAGGGTTACAAGCTGGCGCTGGAACAGGTGGGTAAGTTTGATAAGAACTTTATCGTGACCACGCCTGAGCCTTCATCTATCGGTGTCGGTGGTGAGTTGTTCAAGAGTTTGATGGCCTCCACCAACGGCGCAGTCGATGCAGTGTTCTGTGTGAACGATGACCTGGCGTTGGGCGCATTGTTTGAAGCCCAGCGCATGAATATCAATGTGCCGCAAGATCTCGCGATTTGCGGATTCAACGATATCGAAGCAGCTGCCTACGTCAATCCATCGCTCACCAGTGTGTCGGTAGGGCGTTATGAAATGGGCGTGAAAGCAGCTGACATGATTATCCGTGTGCTCAATGAAAAACCTATTGAATCCAAAAAAGTGGATATGGGTTACGAAATCCGTAAGCGTGCTTCTACCAGTCGACTGTAACAGCCACTTCCGATGTTTGCTTTTTGATAATAATTATTTTCGAGGTGCGTTGTGACCACTGATCAAAACCCGGTATTGACGACAGATTCCCGCTTGGGTTGGCGTGAAAAAATCAGCTACGGTATTGCCGATTTGGGGTTCAATTTTTATTGGGCCAATATCGCGACCTTTTTAATGATTTTTTATACCGACGTGTTCGGTATTTCTGCGCTTGCTGCGGGCAGCATGATGTTTACCATTAAAATGATTAATGCGTTTACTGATCCGATGATTGGCGCATTATCAGATCGCACGCGTACGCGCTTCGGAAAGTTTCGGCCCTATTTGATTTGGATGGCATTGCCGTTAGCTTGTGCCGGTGTGCTTACCTACACCACACCTAATCTGGATGAAGGCGGCAAATTAATTTGGGCCTATGGTACTTATTTGTTGATGATGGTGTGCTACACCTGCATTAATATTCCCTACAACGCACTCTCCGGCGTTATGTCCAGCGATACGCAAGAGCGCTCAACCATTAATGGGTTACGTTTTATTTTTGCGTTTACCGGCAGTACCGTAGTGACTTATTTAACGCCTGATCTGGTGAAATATTTGGGGCAGGGCGATGAGCGTCTGGGCTGGCAATTAACCATGGGTGTGTGGGGGATTGCCGCCAGCATTTTGTTTATCTGGACCTTCTTTAATACCCGGGAACGTGTAAAACCCATTGCACCTGAACCCAGTTCCGTAGTGCAGGATATTAAAGACCTGACGCGCAACGGCCCCTGGGTAGTGCTGTTTTTTCTCGCCTTGATCATCATGATCACCATTACATTGCGCACCAGTTCGGCGGCCTATTATTTTAAATACTACGTTGGCAATCCTGATTTGATTAAAACCTTTGTGCCTGCCTATATGGCTGCAGCTGCAGTTGGCGCATCGCTTACGCCGTTGATGACGCGCTATATCGATAAAAAAATCCTGATGATGATCCTGATGAGTATTACCGCAGCATTATCTTTTTCCTTTTATTTTATTCCCAAAGATCAGGTTGAATTGATGTATGCCCTGCAAATTGCCATTGGATTTGTGCTGGGGCCAAAATCGCCGCTGGCGTTTTCCATGTATGCCGATACTGCTGACTACAACGAGTGGAAAACCGGGCGACGTGCAACCGCTATGACTTTTGCGGCGGCGACCTTCTCACAAAAATTGGGTAATGCCCTGGCGGCGTTGATGATGGGGGTGATCTTTGCCTCCCTTGGTTACGTCGCCAATGCGGCGCAAACGGAAGCATCGCAAACCGGTATTGTTATGCTGATGTCATTTATTCCAGCGGTATTTGCGGTACTGGCGGTGGTTTGCATGATGTTTTATTCGCTCGACAATAAAATACTCAAGCAAATTCAAATTGATTTGGCTGCACGCAAAGCACAACTGTAAGTTTCATATTATTTCTACAAGCTCTAGATAACTCTCAGGCACCTTTTTTCGGTGCCTTTTTCTTTCAGGTAATTGTCATGTTAAAACCTTCACACAATGGCGATCGTTACGAGTTGCTAACGCCCACTGCTATGCCGCGCGCTGCCGGTTTTTTATGGAACCAGCGCATGATGATTCAATCTACTTGTCGCGGTTATGCTGTTGCACAATTTATGCAGCCGGAGCCGGCCAAGTATGCCTACGCACCGAATCTGGAAGCCAAGACATTTATGCAGCCAGAGCAACCTTATTATGCACATCATCCGGGCCGCTTTTTTTATGTGAAAGATGAAGAGACTGGCGAGATCTTTTCTGCACCCTATGAGCCCGTGCGCGCGGCCTATGAAAATTATGTGTTCTCGGTAGGAAAAAGTGATTTGCGTTGGACTCTGCAGTCGCTCGGCATTGAAATTGAATTGACTCTGTCGTTGCCAGTGGCAGATGTGGTTGAGTTGTGGGATATCAAAGTGACCAATCGCTCGGGTCGCGCGCGTCGTATTAGTGTGTATCCCTATTTTCCGGTGGGCTATATGTCCTGGATGAACCAGTCGGCGGAATATCGCGCAGATCTGGGAGGAATTGTTGCAAGCTGTGTAACGCCCTATCAAAAAGTTGCCGATCACTTTAAAAATAAATTCTTTAAAGACAAAACCTTTTTCCTGCACGAGCAAAAGCCGACTGCCTGGGAAGCAAAACAGGAAACCTTTGAAGGCGAGGGCGGTTTGCATAATCCATCGGGATTGCAACAGGAAACCTTGTCTTGCGGCGATGCTCGCTACGAAACTCCTGCATCGATTTTGCAATATCGCCTGGAGTTGGCGGCGAATGCTGAGCAGGGATATCGCTTTGTTTTCGGCCCGGCATTTGATGATGCTGAAATTAAAAAAGTGCGCGATACCTATTTAAGCGAGCAGGGGTTTGCTAAAGCGCGCGCTGAGTATTCTGCTTATGTTGCGAGCGGCAGTGGTTGTTTGCAAATTGAAACACCGGATGCCGAGTTGAATAATTTTGTAAATAATTGGCTGCCTCGTCAGGTGTTTTATCACGGTGACGTAAATCGACTGACTACTGATCCGCAAACGCGCAATTATCTGCAAGACAATATGGGCATGACCTTTATCAAGCCGGAAGTAACGCGCGCGGCATTTTTGCATGCGTTAAGCCAGCAAGAAGAATCGGGCGCAATGCCAGATGGTATTTTGCTGGTGGAAGGCGCTGAGCTGAAGTATATCAACCAGATTCCGCATACCGATCACTGTGTCTGGTTGCCGGTATGTTTGAAAACCTATCTGGATGAAACCAATGATTACGCCATTCTGAATGAGCCTGTTCCAGGTCACGATGGTAAAACCCTGAGCGTATTTGAGCGCATCAGCAGTGCAATGCGCTGGTTATTGCAGGCACGCGATTATCGCGGCTTGAGTTTTATTGCCCAGGGCGATTGGTGTGATCCAATGAATATGGTGGGTTACAAAGGCAAAGGTGTTTCTGGTTGGTTGTCGGTGGCAACTGCCTATGCGTTAAATTTGTGGGCTGATGTGTGCGCAAAAACGTCGCGCAATGATTTGCAGCAGGAATTTATTGCGGGTGCAGAAAATGTTAATGCAGCGGTGAATAAATACTTGTGGGATGGCGAGTGGTTTGGGCGCGGTATTACCGACGATGATGTGGTATTTGGTATTGGCAAGGACAAAGAAGGTCGCATCTTTTTAAATCCACAAAGCTGGGCGATTCTCGGCGGCGCCGCTAACGAAGAGCAGCGTAAAAAAATGATTGCGGCAGTAGAGGCGCAATTGGAAACACCTTACGGCGTAACCATGTTTGCGCCAGCTTACACCGCCATGCGCGATGATGTGGGTCGGGTAACCCAGAAGCATCCTGGTTCAGCGGAAAATGGTTCTGTTTATAATCACGCCGCCATTTTTTATATCTACAGTTTGTTTACAATTGCTGAAAAAGACCGCGCTTATAAATTGCTGCGGCAGATGATTCCTGGCCCAAGCGAAGCGGATTATTTACAGCGTGGCCAATTGCCGGTGTATATCCCCAACTATTATCGCGGTGCTTATTATCAGTATCCGCGCACCGCAGGTCGTTCATCGCAGTTGTTTAATACGGGCACTGTATCCTGGGTGTATCGCTGTTTAGTGGAAGGCATTTTTGGTTTGCAGGGCGATACTGAAGGCTTGTGTGTGAACCCGCAGTTGCCGTCTGACTGGAGCGAAGCCAAAGCGGTGCGCGAATTCCGCGGCGCGCGTTTTGTGGTGACTATCCAGCGCGGTGCGACCGATAAAGTACAGCTGCATTGTGATGGTGAGTTATTGGCTGATAATTGTGTGCGCAAGATTGAAGCCGGACGTGAATACCACTTGAGTGTGCTTATTCCCTGATAAAAAATCAGCGCAGTAAAACTAAAAAGGCGTGCTATCTGCACGCCTTTTTTGTTTCTGGATAAGTGGCAGTGAAAGATCTAGAAATCAAAAATTTCGCTGAGGATAGATTTCTTTTTATAGGGCTTGCCGTAGTGACCACCGTAATTGTGATGTTTGTGGTCATCATCATAATGCTTGCGCTGCTCTTTATAGTGATGTTCCTGAGGACGGTAATGCTGTTCCTGCTGTTGTGGGCGATAAGGCTGCTCTTGGTAGCCGCGCGCAGGTTCCGGTTGGGGTTGTTGGGCAGGTGCGGCATCTTCTTGCGCGCGCTCGATTAATTTATCCAGCTCGCCGCGATCCAGCCATACACCACGGCATTTTGGGCAATAATCGATTTCAATGCCCGAGCGTTCGGAAATGAGCAGGTGGGGGCGTTCAGGGGATTCGTAACAGCTGGGGTTAGGGCAATGCATAATATGTCTCCGATGTGTGCGTGTCATAAATATAAAAACGCAACGACCGGGCACGCGAAACCTTTGTCATTGCGACAAAGGTCTCGTTCACAAATGCTGGGCATTTGCCTGCGGTGCCGGAGCTGATGGTTTGCATAGCTCGTGATGACGACATCCGCAGCGGGAACTACTCCCCTTCAGTAGGCGGATTTTTCAGCAATGCGCCCGGCTTGTCAACCCGCTTCGGTTTTGGCAGCTTTTTTGGTGGTTTTTGCGGGCTTGGCATCAGCCGCTTTGGGTTTTGCCTCTGCTGCCTTGGGTTCTACTGCTTTTGCCTTTGGTTTGGCTTTGGCCTTGGCTGGAGCTGAAGCCTGGCGGGTTTTTGCGATGGCGAGGTATTTAACCCAGGCTTGCTCGATGGGGCTTTTGGGGGCGCTTTGGTTGGCGATAACTTTGAGGATATGTTGGTCGTCAGAGGTGGGGTCGGAAACTTCTTCCTGCATCAGGGCGTTAATCAGGACTCCGTGTTTGCGTATCAACCTTGCTTGTACATCGGATAACCCCCCTTTTTCAAACCCTTCGGGGAAATTCACTGCATCCTGGAATGTTTGTTTCAGGTAATGATCACGCGGCAACATAGGGTATCTCCATTATTAGTATGCGCTATCGGATTTCGGGTGCCTGCAGATTGCTATGTCCCTGTTTGGGCAGTCTGGAGGATTTACCTGCGATCCGGCTCTTGTTGTTATAGCGCTGGAATAGCCTTCCAGCCAAAAGTTGCTGCCGAATTTAATCTGTTTTTGTGACACTGTATAGAGCTTAAATTGCCCTGAGTGGCGGTTTTATCAGCTGGTTGCCGCCAATTAACCCGCCATGAACAAATTGCGGGCATAAAAAAACCGGCCTTAGCCGGTTTTTTTGTACTGAACGTCTGGTGCAATTAAGCAGCCAGCGCCTTTACTTTAGCGTTCAAACGGCTCTTATGACGAGCTGCTTTGTTCTTGTGGATCAAGCCCTTGTCGGCGATACGATCAATCACAGAAACTGCAGTTACATAAGCAGCTTGCGCAGCAACTTTGTCGCCAGTAGCGATAGCAGCCAGCACTTTCTTGAGGTAAGTACGCCCCATAGAGCGCATGCTTGCGTTGTGCTTGCGAGCTTTTTCATTCTGACGCGCGCGTTTTTTAGCTTGGGGTGTATTTGCCACCTTAGTGCTCCTATATATAAATTCGAGCAACTTATAAAGATAACAAGCCTTACGGAGTGCTCCCGCGATGAAATCAGCCGCTTTTGATGATCGATTGAACTATGGTCGACTGGTTTATGGTCTGGCCCTTTGCTGCTGCAGCTTGCTGGTCGCCTGCGGTAGCGGCGGAGGCGGCAGTAAAGGCTCTGGCGGGCCTGCCTCGGTGGCTGCCAGCTCAAAAGCGTTAAGTTCAGCCGCGATTAGTACATCAACCTCATCATCCCTTGCCTCGGTTGCGCAAAGTTCCAGTCTGGCGGCGACAGCCAACCAAATGGTGCCCTTTGTGTTGCCTTTTGACGATACGGCTAGCGGTGTTACCCAAATGGGCGACTTGTTGAACCATAAGCCTGCCGGCAAGTTCGGAGCGATTAAGGTCGATGGGCAAGCGCATTTTGTGGTGGGGCAGGAGCGCATCCGTTTCCTGGGTGTGAATATCACCGCCAGTTCCACCCTTACGGCCAAGGCTAATGCTGAAAAAGTTGCTGGGCGTCTGGCCAAGTTTGGTGTGAACCTGGTGCGCTTCCATCATATGGATAATAACTTCGGAGCTAAAAGCATTATCAATTATGCAACGGGCAATAGTCGCTCGCTGGATGCGGATAACCTCGACAAGCTGGATTATTTTATCCACCAGTTAAAACTCAATGGTGTTTACTCCAATATCAATTTAATTAACTCACGTGAGTTTTCTGCCGCTGATGGTTTGCCTGCAGACATTAGCCAGCTCAACTGGAAGCAGCGCCATGTGCTGGGCTATGTATCCCCGGCATTTCGCACTCTGGAAAAAGAATTTGCGACGCAATTACTAACCCATAAAAACCCTTACACGGGCCTGACCTATGCGGAAGACCCTGCAATTGCTTTTGTGGAAATCAATAACGAGAACGGAATTTTCCAGCAGTATTACGATGGCTCCATCGATAAATGGCCGCAAGTATTTAGCGCGATGATGAACGAGCGCTGGAATAACTGGCTTGCAGACAAATACGCATCAACTGCTTTATTGGAAGCGGGTTGGGGCGCGCTTGATCAGCCTCTGGGTGCAGAAAAATTGGCGAATAATAATTTCGCCAACGGGACTAATGGTTGGAATGTCGAGCAGCACGATACTGCAAAAGTTACCGCAACGGCGGGTAGTTTTGATGGCCGTAGCGGTGTGGAGTTAAAAGTCACGCAAGCGGGATCGGCGAGTTGGAATGTGCAGTTAAACCAGGGCAATCTCGCTATCGTAAAAGACCAGCTGTACACCCTTGGTTTTTGGGGCAAAGCGGATACCGCTCGCCCGCTCGGCGTTGCTGTGGGGCTTGCTTATGATCCCTGGTCGACATTGGTGGAGCGCAATTACTCGTTGACTAGTGGTTGGCAATATTTTGAAACCAGTTTTATCGCCAGTCAGAGCGATAACAATGTACGCATCAACTTCAATGGTTTTGGTACCCAGTTGGCGACGGTTTATCTCGGCGATGTCAGTTTTAAAGTGGGCGGCAGTATTGGCAAGTTGCCTGCGGGGCAAACGCTGGAGGCAAGAAATATTGGCAACAATTTGCGTTCGGCCGGTTACACCAGCGGGCGCGAAAAAGATTGGGCTGATTTTTTGCGTGCGCTGGAAACTGCCTATTGGGCGGATATGAAAAGCCACATAAAAACCACCATTGGTTTTAGCGGTTTAGTGACTGGCACGGCGATTATGAATACACCGCCGGGCACCCATAAACAATTTGATTTTGCTGATGCCCATGCCTACTGGCAGCACCCGGTATTCCCAACGGCGGATTGGGATGCGGTGAATTGGGCAGTGGAAAACCAATCCATGGTAAACACCTTTAGCAATACGCTGACAGCATTGGCGAAGCAGCGCATCCATGGTTTGCCATTTACTATTTCTGAATACCAGCATTCATCGCCCAATAGTTACGGTAGTGAAGGCCCATTGTTGGTTGCTGCCTACGGGGCATTACAAGATTGGGATGGAATTATGATGTTCGCCTATGATTCCGGGCCCAACGACAATTGGGATCAGGGATATTTCAGTGATTTCTTCAGCATGAATGCGCACCCAACCAAAATGGCAAACATGTTGATCGCGGCCAATATTTTCCGTCGCGGTGATGTGGCGGCGGCGCAAGCTCAGTTGCTAATGAATTTTGATCCTGCTACAGAATTGAGTGTATTGGCGAGTAAAGGTGGAGCCTGGAATGTGGCCAACGGCTCGCATCTAAATGTGCCTAACGATGTTCCGCTCACCAAACGTTTTGCGTTGGATGTGAGTGCAAGCCCGCAAGGCCAAAGTGCGGCGCCGGCGGCGAGCAACCAAACCCAATTGGCTTCGGATACCAGTGAGCTGGTGTGGAATCTCTCGCAGGCAAACAGCGGGTTGGTAACGGTGAACACCACGAAAACCAAAGTGCTGATCGGCTTTATCAATAATCGCGCGCTTGCGCTGGGGAATGTCAGTATCAAAGTGGCGGCGACTACGAATAACTGGGCAACCGTTTCGCTGACGGCGCAGCAAGGCAGTTTTGCAGATACCAACGGTGCGGCCAAAATTCTGGTGGTTACCACTGGCAATGCAGAGAACACCAATATGCAATGGAAAAGTGCGGCGAAAAATTCGCTGGGTACTAACTGGGGAACCAGTCCTACACGTGTGGAAGTAATTCCAGTCACGCTGGACTTGCCCTACGCCAGCGCGCGCACCAAAGCCTGGGTTCTTGATGAAACCGGTCAGCGCAAAACCGAATTGACAGTGGGTGATAACGCAGGAAAAGCACAGTTGGTTTTGAATGGTGCAACCGCCAGTCTTTGGTATGAGATAGAAGTGACTGCGGCGAATTGATGTTGCAACCCGGCACTTACACTGGCCGCAGGCAAATTGCCCGCAGCCAGTCGCCGCTAGCGACAATTAACAACTAGCCATGACAATTAGCAATTATGACTATTTCTTCTAAGGTATTTCTTTCCCGTTCTGTGGCGCGATAAAACCTGTTTGCCGTGATAATATTCATCCCTGAGCCAAGCCCAAAAGTGCCGGGGATGCTGCGTGACTGACTCCGATAATTCCAACAAGACCCAGATTCGTGTCGATCTCGCTACGGGTGCAACCCGCGTGGCCGAAACGGCTGCGCCCACAAGTTCGGTTGCCGATCAATCAACCCAAATTACCCGCTACTCGGCTTCCCACAACCACTCGGCTGGTTTTGCGCGCGCGCGCGAATTGGTGGAGCAGTCGCACACGGGCAAAGGCCTGCTACTTAAGAAACGCTTTCTGCTGGAAGATGTGTTGGGGCATGGCGGTATGGGTACCGTCTATAAAACTCGCGATTTGCGCAAAGTCGAAGCGGAAGATCCCAATCCCTACATTGCCACCAAAGTATTGAACCAGGATTTCAAAGATCACCCCGATGCCTTCGTCACCCTGCAACAGGAAACGGCCAAATCCCAAACTCTGGCACATCCGAATATTGTGACCGTGCACGATTTTGACCGCGATGGCGATACCTTATTTATGACCATGGAGTTACTCGAAGGTCAGCCGCTCGATCAATTAATAAAAACGCAACGCAACAAAGGTATACCCAAGGAGCAGGTGTGGAAAATCACCCGCGATCTTTGCGCAGCATTGGCTTACGCGCACCAGCGACAATTTATTCACGCGGATTTCAAGCCGGGCAATATTTTTGTCGCTCCCGATGACAGTGCCAAGGTGCTAGACTTTGGTATTGCGCGCGCGGCTAATCGCGAAGCGCAAAAGCATAAATTCGATGCAGGTCAGCTGGGTGCATTAACGCCGGCCTATGCCACGATTGAAATGGTCAAAGATGAGCCGCTCGCATTTACTGATGATGTTTATGCACTGGCTTGTGTAATCTATGAAATGTTGGCAGGGCGTCACCCCTACAATAATCGCTCGGCACTGCAGGCCTATGAGCACAAAATGCAGCCCAAGCGTTTGGACAGTTTAAGTTCGCGCGAGTGGAAAGCGTTACACCGTGGCCTCGCATTAGTAAAATCCGAGCGCTATGCGAATATTGCACAATTTGCCGATGAGTTATTTCCCAGGCGCAATCCGGTGTTGTTGAGCGGTGCTGTCGGTTTTGCCTTGGTATCGCTGCTGGGAGCAGGCTGGTTTGCTTACAGCCAACATCAGGCGCAGCAAAAGGTTCAGGCCACTATTGCTGAAAAGGTTGCAGCGGCCCAGCGCTGTTTTGCGGAAGAAAATTTTGAGTGCGCGATTGAACACAGTCTGGTGGCAACCAATCTCGATCCGGGCAATACCCTTGCCAGTCAACTGCTGGCAAGTGCGCAGCGCGCCAAAGAGCTGCGTGCCAACGATGAAAAAATTAACGAGTTGATTGCTGAAGCAAAAAACTGTTTGCAGCAGCAAGATCTGGATTGTGCAGCATTGTTTTTACAAAAGGCGGAAGCCATAGGTGCGCATAATTCGCAGGTGGTGAGTTTTCATGAAGCCCTGAGTGTGGCGCGTGCGCAGCAGGCGCAATCGGCAGCGCAAAAACAGCAGGAAATTACTACAGCTCTGGCACACGCACAAACTTGTTTATCCGCGCGGGATTATTCATGTGCGGTTAATTCAGCCAATCGTATTTTGGAGCTTGACCCTGCCAATGCCCAGGCTATAGAAGTTAAACAGACAGCGTCATTGGCGCAGGAGCAGGCCAGTGCTCTGACTGGAAAAGTCAACCGCTTGATGGCTGATGCACAGAGCTGTATGGATAAGAAAAATTATTCCTGTGCAATTGCCAAAGCGGAGTCGGTATTGGAGTTGGACACCAGTTACCAGCCAGCGACGGCATTAAAAAATCGCGCACAGGAAACCCAGCGAAAATTAAAAGAATCAGGTTTTACTATTAAATAATTCCTGGTTACTGCTAAATAACATCTGTGTACTATTCAGTAACTCATTTGGGGGCGAGCACCATGAAGTCCAAAATTATAATTGCCATTCTTTCTCTTTCATTGATTACACCGGTTCAAGCCTTTAATTTAGGTGATCTGAAAGATAATATTGATCGTTCCTACAAATGCAAAAGCGGTGATCAAGGCTGTAAAAATCGCGAGCGATTAAAAGCGGCAGCGCGTGTTGCGGCGGTTGCTGTAGCGGTGACTTTGATTACTAAAATGATTATCAAGCATCGCTCTGAGCGTATCGCCAAAGAAGAGCAAGTTGCCGAAGAATACAAGGCCAAAAACCAGAATTTACCCGCAGAGCCAGTGGCGACTGAATATCAAACCAAAACTCTGCCGGGCAATGTGGTGGCGCCGGGCCAGGAAGTGATTATTCAATCGGATATAGTGGTAGTGCCTGGTACGCGCCAGAAAACTGCTTTGATCGAAGAACGCATTGCGATTTACGACAATGAAGATAACACCAAGGAATTAAAAAATTTTACCAAGCCGGTGAATGAAAACACCAAAGCAGGCGGGCGCTACAAAAATGAATTTACCTTCACCCTGCCAGAAGGTTTACCACAAGGGGTGTATCCGATTAAAACCGAGTTGTTATTGAATGGCGAAGTAGTGGAGACCGCGAATAACGATATTCAATTGGTGTTGCAAGTTGATAGTCGTGGTAATCACCAGTTGGTGGCGATGAATTGATTCAATAAAAATTGATATTAATTTGAAAAGATTTAAGTCGTAATAAATCAGGTCGAGATAGATCAGGATACAATAAATCAGGGCGCGATAAATTGCGCCCCTACACAGATAAATAATCTTCGAGTTCTTGCAGCCGCTCCGGGGTGCCTACATCACTCCAGTGTCCGAGGTGGACTTGCCCGCTTAATTTCTGTTGGGTAATGGCGTGGCGAAAGCACTCTACCAATGGAAATTTTTCGCGTTTGTTAGGGTAGTGAGCTACCAATTCCGGTTTCAATAAACTGATGCCGGCAAATGTAAAACGCTGCGGATGATTTTTTTGCGCGTCTTCCAGTAATAAACCTGCATCACTCAAGGCAAAATCGCCCAGTGGATGAAACTGGGGGTTGGGTACCAATAGCAAATGCCCCAACTGCGAGGAATTTAATTGCCGCGTAATCAATTTGCTAAATTCCAGATCGCACCAGACGTCACCATTAATTAATAAAAACGCTTCATTGCCCAGTAAATCCAGCGCTTGCAATATTGCTCCGCCAGTTTCCAGCGGTTCCGGTTCCTGCGAATACTGGATCTGCAAATTCCAGCGCTCGCCGCTGCCGAGCTTGGTGCGAATTTTTTCACCCAGATAGGCCAGGTTGATAATCACTTCGCGAATACCCGCGCGCTGCAAATTTTCCAGATGATATTCAATGAGTGGTTTGTTGTTGGCGCAGAGTAATGGCTTGGGGGTGTGATCTGTTAGCGGGCGCATGCGATTACCCAAACCGGCGGCAAGGATCATGGCTTTCATGGGCGATCCCCGGCGGTTTGATAATCGCGGTACCAGTCTTGCTGTTGTGCGAGTGGCAATAAGGTTTGCGCAAACCAATTGGCAAAGCCCAGCAGTTCGGGATATTGCTGAGCAACTTCCAATGTATAGCGAATCACCAACGGTAAATCCTGCAGGTAACCCGGCTTGCTATCGCGCAAATTCAAGCGCGCAAAAATACCCAGCACTTTGATATGGCGCTGTAACCCTAGCAGGTCAAACCAACGCAAAAATTCTTTCTCATCTACGGCGGGGATCTGTTGTAGTTCGATAGCGCGCTGACGGTAGTAGAGCGCCCATTGCGTGACGTTTTCTGTTGGCCAACGCAGGTAGCAATCGCGCAGCAGTGAGACCAAATCGTAGGTGACTCCGCCCCAGAGTGCGCCCTGGAAATCAATAACGCCCAGGTGGTTGTCGCTGCGCAGTATCAGATTGCGTGAGTGGTAGTCGCGGTGCACAAAACCTTGTGGCTGATTCAGGGAATTGTCTTCCAGCAGATTAAAGAGATGACCGAGCTGTTGCTGTTCCACAGTATTTAGTGAGTGACCTAATAACTTGCCAACAAACCATTCACTAAAAATTTCCAGTTCGCGGCGGAGCAGGGCGCGATCATAGCGGGGGAGAAGCGCCGGATTATCTGTGCAGCTGTGCATCTGCAGCAGCGTGTCGATTGCCTGCCGATAGAGTACATCAGCGTTGTGATTATTCGCGGCGCGGAACAACAGGTTGTCGCCCATGTCTTCAACCAGCAGGAATCCTTGCGTTGGGTCAGCGGCAAAAATCGTCGGGCTGTACACGCCCTGTGCGCGGATGAGTGCGGCTATGGCGATAAACTGCTGGCTATCTTCACTGGAGGGGGGCGCATCGACAGCGAGCCATTGGGATGGTTGTTGAAAGCGAAAATAGCGGCGAAAGCCGGCGTCGCTCCCCAGACTTTGCAAGTTAACGGGGTGCCAATCTGCTGGTGTATTAAGGGTTGTCCAGTTTGCAAGTGCTAACTTGCGTAAATCTGTCGTGGGGCTGGTGGTGGAATCTGTCATCGGTGGCCTGATTGTTAGGGGGCGTTATTCCAGAGGTCGCTATTGGTGGCGGATTCTACTCCAGTCGCTAGCTATTCCCCAATCTATTGCTTTTGGCTCTATTCATTCCCAGTGCAGGCGGTTTCCAGTAGAATCGCAGCAATTTTTTCGGCGGCAACTTTTTCAGGCGCCTGTTGACGCAGTTCAGTGAACACAACAATTGACGGCAGCGTGCATATCGCCCGCTAGTATGAGACCGCGGTTAATGGCTCCAACCCAGAATCAACCAAAGCAAGATCGATACTTGTCATTAAAAAATCGATACACGTCATTTCTTCCCTCCCGACTGGCCTTGTCTATTGCGGCCCAGTGCGCGGGCCTATTGCTGCTGCCTGCTGCCTCTGTGTGGGCGCAGGGTGACTCATCAAGCTCCAGCAGTTCGTCATCATCCACCAGTTCGAGTGCTCCAGCAGTTGCCAAGGCTGATCCCAACGAAGCCTTGCGCGAATTGGACTGGGTGCCCATGGATGAGTTGACTGAGGAGCAAAAGCAGCAGGTGCCTGTTGCCTGTTGTGGGGCCTATATTGCACCGCCACGCGATGATGCCGAGTCGGACATGGACCCGGAGAAGGCAAACATCTTTGGTACGGCCGATTATTCCGAATCGGAAAAGCAAACCAAATTTATCATGCACAGCGATGTGCGCCTGACCCAGGGGCGCCGCTCCTTCCGCGCCGATACCTTCACCTTTGATAAAACGACACGCGAAGCTGAGTTGAAGGGCAATATCCAGGTGCGTGAGCCGGGCGTACTGTTGCGTGCTGAACGCGCCTATGTAGACACCAACACCGGCAATGCCGAGTTGGAGCAAGCTCGTTTCGTGCTCTATGAAACCCGTGTGCGTGGTCGTGCAGAGAAGCTGGAAAAATTTGGCGACCAGATTATCAGCCTGGATCAGGGTACCTTTACCAGTTGCGAGCCGGGTGACAATACCTGGCTGATTCGCGGCTCCAATATCACCCTGCACAACGACAAGCACTACGGCACCGCCAAACATATGCGTTTGGAAGTGAAGGATATTCCTATCGCCTATGCGCCTTATTTTCGTTTTCCCGTTGGGCCAGATCGGTTAACCGGCTTTCTTTTTCCCTCTATGGGGTTTGATGAGAATGATGGTATCGGTGAATTTACCGCGCCCTTCTATTGGAATATCGCCCCCAATTACGATGCGACCCTCACCTGGCGCTATCTCTCTGATCACGGCAATATCCTGGCCAGCGAACTGCGCCATATGTCGAGCAGTTTCGATACTCAATTAAATGCCAGTGCCTTGAATAATGATCGCGGTGGTTATAGTGAGCGCTTGCAGGATCAAATCGACAGCGGCGAGCTGGCCGAGGAAGATGCCTATCCCTACAAAGGTAAAGACCGCTGGCAGTTCAACCTGAACCAGATCGGTGGACGCAACCAACCCTGGTCCACCCTGATCGACTACACCGATGTGAGTGACACCGACTATCTGCGCGATGTGGATAGCAGTGCGGTGGATTTAAACCGTCAGGCTTATATTCGCCAGCGCGTATCGGGTAGTTACACCACTGATCATTGGCAATTGGCGGGCAAGATTGAAGAGTTCCGTCTGCTAACTGACAACCAGTTGCCCTACCGCGAGTTACCGCGAATTAATGCTGACGGTGAATACCGAATCAACGATTGGTTGATCGAGCTGGATAACGAATACACGCATTTTGCAATGAATCGCTACTTTGGGGATAACCCGGAGCAGGCGCTCAACAAGGCTGATTTGATTACCGGAGAGCGTCTGCGTACCAACTATGGGTTGACCTGGGATAAAGAATACGCTGCCGGGTTTATCAAGCCGGGTGTGGGCGTAAAAACCCTGGGGTATCAACTGGAGGCGACCAATATGCGCGCCGATGCCGACACCAGTCCGCGCATTGTGGCTCCGCAAGGCTCGCTCGATACTGGCTTGTACTTCGAACGTGACAAGCAGTGGTTTGGTGAAGGTTTTACCCAAACACTGGAGCCGCGCGCATTCTATTTGTATCGCGACTATGAAAACCAGGATGCCTTTTACGGTTTGACCAGCGATAGTAGCTACGTCAACTTCGATACCTCGGATCTGGTATTTACCTATCAGCAATTGTTCCGCGATTCGCGCTTCTCCGGCGGTGATCGTATTGATGACGCCAACCATCTTGCAGTTGGCTTGACCAGTCGTTTTGTAGAAGCGGATACCGGTATAGAACGAGTGCGTTTGAGTCTGGGCCAGATCAATTATTTTGAGGATCGCGAAGTCAGTATCCTCAACAACGACGATGATTATGCCAATACCCGCAGCAGCTCGGCCATTGCCGGTCAGGCGAGTGCGCAACTGGGTGATCACCTGCGCATCACCAACGACATTCTTTATGATCACCAGCAAAAGAAAATCAACGCGGTTAGCAGCAGCCTGCATTATATGGATGAGCAGTACCGCATCCTGAATCTGGGCTATCGTTACTCGCGCGACCCGGTGACCCTGAGTCCACTGGATACCAACCCGCAAATCGGTGAAACCCTGGATCAGTTGGATGTAACTGCGCTCTGGCCGCTGAATAACCAGTGGGCGGTAATTGCGCGCACTAACTACGATTTTAATTTCAGTGCGGAACTCGATACCTTTGCCGGGCTCGAATACACCGATTGTTGCTATCGTATTCGCGTGCTGGCCCGCCAGTGGGTGGATTTCGATTTCAGTCAGGACTTCCTGCAAGATTTAAGCAGTGATGATTATGACCGCGGCATCTTCTTTGAAGTACAGTTGCGCGGTTTCGGCACCCTGAGCCAACGTATTAGTAACCTGCTCGATAAGGCCATGTTGGGCTATAGCGAGCGTGAAGCCTCTTTACAATAAAACAGTGATTGATGTTATGAGTAAGAACCAAAACAAGCCCCATCAAGTGCGTAGTGCCTGGGCAATGTTTATGAGCGGGCTGTTACTGCTCGGCAGTCAGGCCTGTCTGGCCCAAAGCAATGCGGTATCACTGGACCGCGTGGTGGCTATTGTCGATAAAGATGTGGTGCTGGAAAGTGAATTGAATGATCGCAAGCAATCAGTGCTGGATCGTTTGCGTGGACAATACCAGCAATTGCCGCCAGACGACGTACTCAACAAACAAATTCTGGAACAGTTGATTATCGAGCGTATCGAGTTGGGTTTGGCTGAGCGCTATGAAATCAAAGTCGATGAAGCCGAAATTGATCAGGCTGTTGGCCGCGTACTGCAGAAAAACCAAATCACCCTCGCGCAACTGGAGGCGGATTTGCAGCGCCAGGGTTTAAACCTGTCAGGCCTGCGCAAGCAAATGCGCAATGAATTAACTATCAGCCATTTGCAGCAGGGCGTGGTGAACAGCCGCATTAAAATTACCGAGCAGGATATCAATAACTTCCTCGCTTCCAGCGACGGTAAATACGCAACCTCGCCAGATTTCCATATCGGCCATATATTGATCGCGGTTTCCAGCAGTGCCGACGCAGACGCGGTGACTGAAGCAGAAAAGAAAGCCAATGATATCTACCAAAAACTGCAATCGGGCAGTGACTTCTCGCAAATGGCAATCAGCTATTCGAATGATCAGGCCGCTTTGCAAGGTGGCGACATCGGCTGGCGCAAGCTCGCGCAGTTGCCGGAATTGTTTGGCAATCAAATGGCCAACCTTGCTGTAGGGCAAGTTTCCAAGCCCTTCCGCAGTGGTGCCGGTTTCCATATTTTGAAAAATATCGAGCAGCGCGGCGGCGGTGCGCAATTAATTGAGCAAACCCACGCGCGTCATATTCTGGTGAAAACTTCAGAGATTATGGACGATGCACAGGCGCGCCAGAAATTACTGGATTTAAGAACTCGTATTGAAAAAGGTGAAGATTTCGCCACGCTTGCGCGTGAAAACTCCGAAGACACCGGTTCCATGTTAAGTGGTGGCGACTTGGGTTGGTCAACTCCCGGTATGTTTGTGCCCGAATTTGAAGAAGCTATGGCCAATACCTCACCCGGCAATATCAGCCGCCCGTTCAAGAGCCAATTTGGCTGGCATATTTTGCAAGTGATTGAGCGTCGCAAAGAAGACATGAGCGATAAAGTAAAGCGCAACCAGGCGGCTAACGTGTTGCGCTCGCGTCGCTTCGATGAAGAATTTCAATTGTGGTTGACGCAGATTCGCGAAGAGGCTTATGTCGAAATTAAACTCTAGTCGCCGTTAGTTAACAATCAATTAGATCAGCGGCTAAAAATTGGATTGCCTGGCAATTCCGGTTTTTAGCCGTTGTGTTTTTGGGCCCCGCATTTTTGCGGCACAGCTTTTTGAGGCTTGGTAAATGACTGATTGCTATCGCATTGCATTAACACCGGGTGAACCCGCTGGTATAGGCCCGGATCTGGTTATCGCGTTAGCGCAACAAGCGCAGCAACATGAAATTGTTGCCGTTGCCGATCCACAGTTGCTGCGTGAGCGCGCGCAGCAATTGAACTTGCCGTTGCAATTGCGCGAAATTAATTTACAGGATGCGCCGCGCCCCAGTGTTGCTGGTGAGTTGGCGGTGCTGCCCGTTGCCCTGGCTGAAACAGCTGTGCCGGGCAAGCTTAATGTTAATAATGCCCCCTATATTCTGCATACCCTGGATACCGCCATTGCCGGTTGTATCTGTGGGCATTTTGCCGCGCTGGTTACTGGCCCGGTACAAAAAAGTGTGATCAACGATGCAGGTATTCCTTTTAGTGGCCACACTGAATACCTGGCCGATAAAACCCGCACGCCCAAAGTAGTTATGATGTTGGCTACTGAAGGTCTGCGCGTTGCCCTGGCGACAACACATTTGCCGTTAAAAGATGTTGCTGCGGCAATTACCCATGACGAACTTACGCAAGTGACTGAAATCTTGCAGCGTGATATGCAATTGCAATTTGGAATCAAGGAGCCGCGCATTCTGGTGTGCGGTTTAAATCCTCATGCCGGTGAAGGCGGGCATTTGGGGCGCGAAGAAATAGAGGTAATTGAGCCGGTATTAAACGTGTTGCGCGCACGCGGTATGAACCTGATTGGCCCGCTTCCTGCTGACACATTGTTTACCCCCAAATATTTGGATAAGGCTGATGCTGTGCTGGCCATGTATCACGATCAGGGGTTGCCGGTATTAAAATACAAAGGCTTTGGCAATGCGGTGAATGTCACCCTGGGGTTGCCGATTATTCGCACCTCGGTGGATCACGGCACTGCATTGGATTTGGCGGCTACCGGCAAGGCTGATCTGGGGAGTTTGCGCACTGCCCTGGCGTATGCGCTCGCCATGGTGCAAGCCAAACACTCGCACTAATTTGAGAAATACTCATGAAAAAAATGTTGAATCATGAATCCCAACATAAAGCGCGCAAACGCTTTGGGCAAAACTTTTTAATTGATCACGGCATTATTCGCGACATAGTGCGCTCGGTACATCCGCATAAAGATGATGTGATTGTTGAGATTGGCCCGGGCAAGGGCGCCATTACCCAACTGCTGGCCGATGCTTGCGACAACTTGAATGTGATTGAACTGGATCGCGATCTGGTGCCCTGGCTAAAAGTAAAATTTGAAAAGCATCCCAACTTCCAACTCTTTCAGGCGGATGCGTTGCAATTTGATTTTGCGCAGCTGATTCGCAATGACAAGCCGCTGCGCATTGTGGGTAACTTGCCCTACAATATTTCCACGCCGCTGATTTTTCATCTGCTCAGCTACGCAGGCCAAGTGCAAGACATGCATTTTATGCTGCAAAAAGAAGTGGTGAAGCGCATGGCGGCGCAACCGGGCGAAAGTGCTTATGGCCGTTTGGGAATTATGGTGCAGTACTATTGTGCAGTGGAAGATTTATTTGAGGTGCCGCCCACATCTTTTGACCCTGCACCCAAAGTAGATTCCGCCATAGTGCGCCTGATTCCCTACAAAGAATTACCTTACGTCGCCAACAATATAAAAACGCTTGAGACGCTGGTGAATGTCGCTTTTCAGCAACGTCGTAAGACCCTGCGCAATTCGCTCAAGCAATTGTTGACGGTAGAGCAAATGGAAACCCTTCCGGTCGATTTAAGTTTGCGTCCGGAGGAAATCAGTTTGTCGGAATATGTCGCTATGAGTAATCTGTTGGGTGAAGTGTCATTTAACGGAAAGCTATCCGCCGACGACGGCGAATAATTATTTATCAGGTAGATAAAATGTCAGCAATTTCTGTCAATGTAAAAACCCAATACATTGCAACCCAATCGGTGCCGGCAGAACACAAATATGTGTATGCCTACACGATCACTATTGCCAATGAGGGCGAAGCTCCAGCGCAATTAATTAGCCGTCACTGGCGCATTACCGATGCCAATGACAAGTTGCAGGAAGTGCAAGGCATGGGGGTGGTGGGTGAGCAACCGCATTTACAACCCGGTCAAAGCTACACCTATACCAGTGGTGTAATCCTGGAAACTGAAACCGGTTTAATGGAAGGCACTTACCATATGCGCACTGATGAAGGCGCTATGTTTGATGCCCCCATTCCCACTTTTGCCTTAGTGCCTCCCCACGCAGTGCATTAATTTTTACGGGGCAATAGTTATGGCAACTTACGCAATTGGTGATATTCAAGGTTGCCTTGAACCACTGCAGTGTCTGTTAAAAAAAATCGCGTTTGATCCTGCCAAAGACAAACTTTGGCTTGCGGGCGATTTAATTAATCGCGGCCCCGATACGCTTGCTACCTTACGCTTTATATACAAACTGCGCGACTCTATCACCATAGTGCTGGGTAACCACGATCTGCATTTTATTGCAGTCTATTACGGTCTGCGCAAAAAAGGCAAAAGCGATACCCTCGATCAATTGCTCATAGCGCCGGACCGTTTGGATTTGGTGTATTGGCTGCGCCAACAAAAATTGGTTCACCACGACCCGGATTTGGGTTACACCATGGTGCATGCTGGAATTCCACCACAATGGGATTTGCAAGAAGCATTAATACGTGCAAGCGAAGTGGAAACCGTTTTGAAAAGCGAACAGCCAGAAAATTTCCTTGCCGGAATGTATGGCAACTCGCCCAATCTTTGGGGTGAGTCATTAACCGGTGTTGATCGTTTACGTGTGATTACCAATTATTTTACTCGCATGCGCTTTTGTAATGTGCAGGGCGTACTTGAATTGCAAACCAAAGAAAGTGCTGATGCCGCCCCCGAGGGATTCGCTCCCTGGTTTTCTTTTTCGCAACGCAAAACCCGCGACGAAAAAATTATTTTTGGTCATTGGGCGGCACTGGAAGGCAAAGTGAATTACCCGAATTTATTTGCACTGGATACTGGCTGTGTTTGGGGTGGTTCACTTACCGCTATGCGTTTGGAAGATGGTGTTCGTTTTTCCTGTGATTGCCCCGCATGATCTATTGCGCTGTAGAATTCTTATTCAGTTGGTAGTGCTTGGCTGATTATTGTGCGAACTGGCACAAATAATAGGCTTTTCGTAACCTGCTTGTAACAAAATGTTTCATTCAGTTTAAATTCAATTTTCTGCCACTAGTATGGACTCGGGCATCAATAACGATGCGAGTGTTTATATCAGAGGATAGATTATGAAATCAAAATTACTCCCCACTATTATTGCTGGCCTTTTATTGGTTGCAGTTCCTGTCGCTTTTGGTGCGACCTATCAAGGAGAAGTGGCTGCAACCTACGGTGAAGTTGATCTGGAAGATTCAGCGAGTGATCTTAGTGATTTTACCCTTGAGGGAACCTATTATTTTTCGCAGGTAGATACTGCCAATCGCCCATTAGCGGAATCTGCCTTTTTGCAAAAAGCCAGCAGTGTTTATTTAAACGGCGTCTACAGTCGTTATAAAGAAAATGATTCAGAATTTGATTCCAGTGAAAAAACCAATGTTTATGGTCGCCAATTAGGTGCGGATTTTTATATCCCTAATAGCATTTTTTACCTGGGCGCTGGTATTTCAGAATTTAAAGTGAAATCTGAGTGGAGAAGCGATGGCATTACTGATCGCGAAACCCTGGATTGGGAGTCGCAATGGTATGTCAAAGCCGGTGTAACACCTGTTGATGGCTTGCTGGTTTGGTCAGAGTTTTATGAGGATGTAGATGTTTCTGAACACTGGAATATTAATGCAAAGTACGTAATGCCAATTGGCGCCAGTGGACAGTGGTTAAATCTGGAGGCTCGCTACGAGACAACGGAGGATGAAGGCGACGATACACAAGTTTTTTCAGTAGCCGGCGATTATTATCTGGATACTCATTTGAGTGTTGGTGGTGGCGTATCTCACTATACGTATGACGGCGAATACTACAACGACAATGAAAATGAATACTTTGTGCGTGCCAACCAATATTTCACCGATAATTTTGCGGTTAACCTGAAGTATGCCGACGGCGATTACGAAAGTAGCTGGACTTTAGGGGCAACACTGAGATTCTAAATAATTTTTTAGTAAAGCCCGGTCTATGGCCGGGCTTTTTTATTTGTATTTTTGCTGATGGATTATCTCTTTAAACCAACTTGCGTTTTGCAAACCGCAGTTTATAGTTAAAACGTTAAATGAACGCCAGACTTGGTTGTGTATATGACTTGCAGGCTTATCCAAATCTGTTTATTTAATGAATCGTAATTTAGGCTTTAGTTATTAACGTAGTTGTAATTTAAGTAGTTGGAATTTAGGTGACCGGTAATTCTGTGTAAGAGTCTGGTGCGTCCTGTGTTCTGGCATTCTCTTCTGTAGCCAGTTGGCTGTTTCTGTTGTCAGGTTGCGCCTTGGCCCGTTAAATGGGCTGTTTCACCTGATTCCTGTTGCCGGGAGTGGCCCGGTATCTGCCCGTTTTAAAGCGTTAGGCTTTTTTAAAGCGGCTACTAATGAATAGTAGTTATGAGCAATGGTTTATTCCTGCCGAAAAACTGGGAGGAGCTTGCTCATCTGTTCGTTGCGATTTCCATCGGCAATAAGCGAGAAAAAGGAGTCGTGCAGTGAAATCGAATAATAATTGCAATCGGGTTTTTAAACCCTGGGCGTTAATTGCATTGCTGTCCGGAGTTGTTGTTAATGCGAAGGCAGCTGGCGACACGACTCACTCCGCTTACAATATGACGCGCGGCGTAACCGAAATAAGCCATGAGGTGTACAACCTGCACATGGTGATTTTTTATATTTGCTGCGTGATAGGTGTTGTTGTGTTTGGCTTGATGTTCTGGGCAATAGTCCATCACCGTAAATCCAAAGGCGCAGAGCCTGCGCAATTCCACGGCAGTTTGAAAATAGAAATTCTCTGGACTGCGATTCCGGTCATAATCCTGGTAGTCATGGCAATTCCCGCCAGCAAAACCCTGATAGCCATGGAGGATGCTTCCAAGGCTGATATGACGGTGTTGGTGACTGGCTCGCAATGGAAATGGCATTACAAATATCTGGAATACCCCATCGAGTTTTATTCACTGCTTGCCACTCCGCGCGAGCAAATTGAAAACAATGCAGCCAAAGATGAATTGTATCTGCGCGATGTAGATAAACCTTTAGTGCTGCCCACCGGCAAGAAAATTCGTTTTTTAGTGACCGCTGATGATGTTATCCACTCCTGGTGGGTGCCGGCATTTGCGATTAAAAAAGATGCCAATCCCGGCTTCATTAACGAGACCTGGGCCAAAATTGATAATCCCGGAATTTATCGCGGCCAATGCGCAGAGCTATGCGGAAAAGATCACGGATTTATGCCGATAGTGGTGGATGTAAAAACACCGGAAGCATTTGCAGCCTGGGTGAGTGAGCAAATCGTCGCGCAGGAAAAAGCGAAAGCCGAAGAAGCGGCGCGCGGTTTGATGAGTAAAGAAGAGTTGCTCGCACAAGGGCAAAAAATTTATGAATCTCGCTGTGCGGTCTGCCATCAACCCGGCGGTGAAGGTTTACCTGGCGCATTCCCGGCCTTGAAAGGCAGTGCCATGGTGACCAAGGATAAACCGGCGCATATTCACATAGTGTTATTTGGAAAATCCGGCACTGCCATGCAGGCATTTGGCAAACAATTAACGGCTGTCGAATTGGCCGCGGTAATTACTTATGAGCGCAATGCCTGGGGTAATGATACGGGTGACCTGGTGCAGATTGCAGACATTAATGCAGCCTTGAGTGCGGGAGAATAATAATGAGCCAGGAACATTCCCCAAGTATTGGTGCGCACGAACATCATCACGCGCATGATGAAAAACCGGCAGGTATTTTGCGCTGGCTCTACACCACCAATCATAAAGATATTGGCACTTTATATTTGCTGTTCTCGCTGCTGATGTTGTTTGTCGGTGGCAGCATGGCCATGGTGATTCGCGTAGAATTATTTCAACCGGGTTTGCAATTTGTTGACCCACATTTCTTTAACCAGATGACCACCGTGCACGGTTTGATTATGGTGTTCGGTGCGATCATGCCTGCGTTTGTGGGTTTGGCGAATTGGATGGTGCCCTTGATGGTGGGGGCACCGGACATGGCATTGCCGCGCATGAATAACTGGAGCTTCTGGTTATTGCCCTGCGCGTTTACTATTTTGTTATCCACCCTGTTTATGGAAGGCGGTGGGCCAGCAGCGGGTTGGACTTTTTACGCACCACTCTCCACCACTTATTCCAACGACAGCACTGCATTTTTTGTATTTGCCGTGCACATGATGGGAATTTCTTCAATCATGGGGGCGATGAATATCATCGTCACCATTTTTAATTTGCGTGCACCGGGGATGACCTGGATGCGCTTGCCACTCTTTGTCTGGACCTGGTTGATCACCGCATTTTTATTAATTGCAGTGATGCCGGTACTGGCGGGGGTGGTGACTATGGTGTTGACCGATAAATATTTTGGCACCAGTTTTTTTAACGCCGCTGGTGGCGGTGACCCGGTTATGTTCCAGCATATTTTTTGGTTTTTTGGTCACCCCGAAGTTTACATCATGATTTTGCCGGCCTTTGGTATTGTCTCCAGCATTATTCCCTGCTTCGCACGCAAGCCTCTGTTTGGTTATGACTCAATGGTGATTGCTACTGCGAGCATTGCATTTCTCTCGTTTATTGTCTGGGCTCATCATATGTTCACAACGGGAATGCCGGTCGCTGCCGAATTATTTTTTATGTACACCACCATGTTGATTGCTGTTCCTACTGGCGTAAAAGTATTTAATTGGGTAGCTACCATGTGGCGCGGGGCTATGACCTTTGAAACACCAATGATGTTTGCCGTTGCGTTTATCGTGTTATTTACCATCGGTGGGCTATCCGGTTTGATGCTGGCTATTACACCGGCGGATTTCCAATACCAGGACACCTATTTTGTGGTAGCGCATTTCCATTATGTATTAGTTACCGGCGCACTGTTTGGAATTATTGCCGGTGTGTATTTCTGGATTCCCAAATGGACCGGCGTGATGTACAGCGAGCGCTTGGGGCAATTACATTTCTGGTGCTCGCTGATTTCGGTCAACCTGTTATTTTTTCCAATGCATTTTGTCGGCTTGGCCGGTATGCCGCGGCGCATTCCGGATTACGCACTGCAATTTGCCGATATGAATGCATTTATCAGTATTGGTGGATTTTTATTTGGCTTATCGCAATTGCTGTTTGTGGCGATGGTGTTTCGCTGTATCAGACGCAAAGGTGTGAAAGCGACTACCCAGGTATGGGAAGGGGCTTATGGATTGGAATGGGAAATTCCATCCCCCGCGCCTTATCACACCTTCCAAACTCCTCCGGAAATAAAATCTGATATTAAACATTAGTTTTTTAACCGCCGTATAGAGGTGACGCAATGGCAAGCCAAATCGTTTCGCATCAAGTGTTGTTGCGCAAACTCATTCTGGTTTGTATTGCTATGTTTTTGTTCGGCTTTGCACTGGTGCCACTCTACGATGTGTTTTGTCGTCTGACTGGCTTAAATGGGAAAACAGCGGCGGTGGCAGCTGCACCTTCGCTTGGTGTGGATAAAAACCGCGTGATTAAGGTGGAATTTATTGCCAACCGCGATGATTCCATTCCCTGGGATTTTGCACCAGAAGTAAATTCGATCGAGCTAAATCCAGGTGCGGTCAAAGTAGTGCATTTTAATGTAAAAAACTTATCGGCCCAGGCAATGGTGGGTCGTGCCGTGCCTTCCGTATCACCGGGAGCTGCAGCGCGCTACTTTAAAAAAATCGAATGTTTTTGTTTTACCGAACAGCCGCTGGATGCCCATGGCGAAAAATCCATGCCAGTACAATTTTATATAGATCCGCAGTTGCCGGCGGAATATTCCACTATCACTTTGTCGTATCGCTTGTACAAAAGTCAGGGGCAAACGGCGAGCCGTTAGCTTCATTGTGTTAATCCGGTGTACGAATGGAGGTATCCCATGAGTGCCAGTTACCAACACTATTATGTTCCGCATCACAGTCATTGGCCGATTGTAGGAGCCGTTGCTTTATTTTTAATGGCCAATGGCGCTGCCCATTGGGTGAATGACAATCTCTGGGGCGTACTTGCGCTCATTGCCGGTTTTGGTTTGTTGTTGATTATGTTGTTTGGCTGGTTCGCCAATGTGATTGAAGAGTCCATGGATGGATTGTACAGCGCACAAATGGATCAATCTTTTCGCCAGGGAATGAGTTGGTTTATTTTTTCAGAGGTTATGTTCTTCGTTGCTTTTTTTGGTGCACTTTTTTATGCGCGCATGATTTCTGTGCCCTGGCTGGATGGCGCAAGCAATAACGCCATGACCGCCGAAATACTCTGGCCAAATTTTGAAGCCATCTGGCCGTTGATTAAAACCCCCTCGGGTGTGGAAACCCAAGCTATGCCCTGGGATGGAATACCACTACTGAACACCATTATTTTATTGGTCTCATCTATCACGTTACAGTTTGCCCATATGGGCATTGAACAAAACAAACCCGCGCAATTGGGTTTTTTCCTGATGTTAACCATTATTCTCGGCGCATGCTTTTTAGCGCTGCAAGGCCACGAATACTTTCATGCTTATGAAGAGTTGGGGTTGCGTCTGGATTCGGGTGTGTACGGTAATACTTTCTTTTTACTCACCGGTTTTCACGGGCTGCACGTAACCCTGGGGGCGATCTTCCTGACGGTGATTTTTTTGCGCATTGCAGTAAAAGGTCACTTTACCGCCGAGCGTCATTTTGGTTTTCAAGCGGCCGCCTGGTATTGGCACTTTGTGGATGTGGTTTGGTTAAATTTGTTTGTATTCGTATACGTGCTCTAGCGCTTGTAATTCCTTGCAAGCGCCGGTGCAGTTAATTGGAGATGCTTTTTAAATCAGTAAGGTCGTGGGTTGGGCGTGATAACACCGGTGGCAAGGAGAATCAATATCGCCAGCACAACCAGTGCGGAAAATATCAGCCGACGACCTAGAAATTTGGACATCTTGGGCGCGGCTTCGTCATTCTTCATCATGACATAGAGCGCCTGGAACAAACTGATAATCACGAGTAACAACAACGCAATCAGAATAATTTTAGTGAGCATAATCGGCTCCACGGATGTGTGACATGACCATTATAGTCTTTAAACGCAACTGGGTAGTTCATTGGTATTGGGCGATTATTAATTTGCTGGTTATTGCAATTTTATTATCGCTTTCTTATTGGCAATGGCAGCGGGCAGCGCAAAAACAGCAGAGCCTGGATCAGCTCTCGCATTGGCAAACACAACCCGCCACTTCACTGGCTGAGTTAACGGCGACTGAGTCGCAGCATAGGGTTAATCTACTGGCGCGCGACGGCGCCGCTATATCTTTTGCTGGCCGTTGGGTTTCGCCCTTTGTATGGCTGTTGGATAATCAGTTGGTTAATGGTCGCCCTGGCTATGATGTTGTCATTCCTGTGCAGGAGTCGTCGGGTACTTCACCAGCTATTGTATTGGTAAATTTAGGATGGGTTGTTGCTCCATCGGTTCGCACTGAATTGCCAGAAATTAATATTCCTAATGAAATGATTGTGCAAGGTATTTACCGCGCGCGTACGGATGCATTATTACTGGGGAAAAATCTGGAAGATCAAGGGCGCTGGCCTATGCGCCTGCAAAAAATAGATAACCAATTACTCGCTCCTTATTTGCCAGCAGAATTGTTGCCGGGGCTCATTTACCAGCAACAAAGAGTCCAACAACAAAGAGTCCAGCAACAAACCGTTCAGCAACAAATAGCCGAACAACAGAACGTTAAACAACAAGCATCATTTCTTGTTCATTACCGCCCCGTAGTTTTACCGCCTGAACGACACAAGGCCTATGCTTTGCAGTGGTTGTTGTTGGCGGTTGCCGCCTTGTTAGTGGGGCTGGCTTGCGCCAGAGAAACGGCGCACCAGTATGAAACTGTTTGTATTCCCAATAAAGTTGTAGCAACCACTCCGAACAATATTGTGCATAAAAATCCCCTACCCAAAAGCAACGTATCCACGGGGAGTAATTAGTATGAACGCACGGAATTTCTTTTTGCTGTTTTCCCTATGTGCGCTGGTACCTTTTGCAGCTGCGAAATTAAGTTTGTCCATGGGCTGGTTTGCAGGAGAAGCAACCAATAAAGGCCAGTGGCTGACGCAGGAAGTGAAATTAATTCCTGCTCTTACGCAGGGCGATCTGCATTGGACTGTTGCCTATGTGAGTTCGCAAGCCTGCATTCAGCAATGTGAGAACGCATTGGTGCTATTGCAGCAACTCTACACTGGATTAGGACGCAAACAGTTGGGTGTGCAGGCCATGTTTATTACTGGTGATAAGGAAAATCTGGCGTCTCTGCAACAGCAATTTTCTGCGTTAAAAATGATACCTTTCTCTACTGAATTAAATTCTGTGGCAACAAAAAAAACTGCCTTGGATTTGTTGGATAATCAGTTTGTCATTATCAACCAGCAGGGCATTGTGCTGCTGCGTTATCCGCTGGCTGATGCAGTTGCTGCACAAGTAGCGGCTGACTTACGTAGCGATTTGCTGCGTTTGTTTAATTACGACCGGAGTCGCTTATGAGTCCGTCGGTTATTGTTTTTCGGCGCATGGTGAATCTTGCCATTCTATTCGCTGTGGTGGTAATTGGCTTAGGGGCTTACACCCGGCTAACCGATGCAGGATTGGGTTGCCCGGATTGGCCCGGTTGTTATGGAAGACTTACAGCACCTTTGCATGATGGTCACATCGCTGAAATCCAACAAAAATTTCCAGATGCAGTGGTGGAGCCACATAAAGCGCATAACGAAATGTTGCATCGCTATATTGCCGGGTTGCTCGGGTTGTTAGTGTTGGGAATATTTATTGTCAGTCAGCTACTTAAACGCTGGCGCAAACTCAGCGCGCTGTTACTCGCACTGGTGATAGTGCAAGCCCTATTGGGGATGTGGACAGTTACCTTAAATTTAATTCCGCTGGTGGTAATGGCGCATTTGTTAGGAGGATTTTTGTTATTAAGCCTGCTCGCAGTGTTGCGCCTGGATATTTTTAATGCACAGTACACATTCGCGGTTGAACCGGAATTAAGACGCTATTTACCTCTTGCCTATATAACGCTGGCGTTTTTGCTAATGCAGATTTCCCTGGGCGGGTGGACCTCTGCTAATTATGCGGCAATGGTGTGTACGCAATTACCAATTTGTGATGCAGGATGGCAAGCGCGCTTTTCACTTGAATCTATTTTTCATTTACCACTGGGGCATGACACTTATGAATATGGGGTGTTGTCTTATGACGCGCGCATGAGCATCCACGTGGCCCACCGTTTCGGCGCCATCTTGACTACGCTTGTATTTATTGTGTTGTTGGTGTGTTGTTGGCGTAAATCGCTCACCGCCGGTATGCGCAGAACACTGGTGTTGGTTGCGTTGCTGCTCGCAACGCAAATTTGCCTGGGGATTGCCAATATTTATTGGCAGCTGCCACTGACTAATGCCGTGGCGCACAATGTTGTAGCTGCCCATTTATTAATGTTGACGCTGGTATTAATTCGCCAATTGCATTTACGCACTCGCGTATCTGCGCCGGCTGAAAAATCAGTGGCGAGAAATACGACCAGGGAGAATCAAACCGTCGTCAATTAATAAAATTCTGTTAAGTGTGGGAGGAGCTATGGGCAGTGTAAAATTATTACAGTCGCACAATATGCGCAGGGAATTTTTATTGCTGTGTCGCGATTACTATCACCTGACAAAACCCAAAGTAGTTGCGTTATTAGTTCTGACCGCTTGGGTGGGCATGATGCTAGCAACGCCTGGCCTGCCGAATATCTCCAAACTGATTTTTGCCTGTATTGGTATTGGTTTGGTATCGGCGGCGGCGGCGGCATTTAATCAGGTATTAGATCAAAAAATTGATGCGCAAATGGCGCGCACTCATATGCGACCCTTACCAAAAGGTCGGCTATCCACTACACAGGCAGTTAGCTTTGCCTGCGCACTTGCAATTATTGGTTTCGCTATTTTATCGCTTGGCATTAATTGGCTCACTGCATGGTTAACCCTGTTGGGTTTATTTGGTTATGCGGTGGTTTACACACTGCTATTAAAACGCGCAACGCCACAAAATATTGTAATTGGTGGTATCGCCGGCGCTTTGCCGCCCGTGTTGGGGTGGAGCGCAATGACCGGGCAGGTGAGTGGAGAAGCGCTGTTGTTAATGATGATCGTCTTTACCTGGACGCCGCCGCATTTTTGGGCGCTGGCCATTCATCGGGTAAAGGATTATGCGCGCGCGGGCATTCCCATGTTACCCGTTACCCACGGCATTGAGTTTACCAAAACTCTGATTTTGCTTTACACCTTGTTATTGGCGGTAGTCTGCCTCTTGCCTTATCTGGTGGGCATGAGTGGCTTAATTTATTTACTGGGTGCATTGGTATTGAGTGTAAAATTTATCGCCCATGCATGGCAATTAAAATTTCATGCAGATGCTGAGTCGGCGATGCAAACGTTTCGTTTTTCGATTGTGCATTTGATGGTGTTATTTTTAATACTGTTGGTGGATCACTATGCCTATTGGAATCTTCAAATGCTGGTGCGCTAGTCTGTTTGGTGCTTGCGTCGCCATGTGTAGTTCGATAGCGCTGGCAGAGCTGCGCGTAGAACACGCCTGGGTCAAGTTGGCGCCACCGGGTGCCAGGGCCAACGCCGCTTATGTGCAGCTGTATAACAACGGCGATGCACCGGTCATTATTCAATCCTTGAGTGCAAATTGTTGTGCAGAATTAATGTTACACAATACTCGCTATGAAAATGATCAAGCGATTATGGAGCATCTCGATCAATTAACTATACCGGCACAGGGTGATGTAAAGCTTACACCGGGTGGCCTGCATATTATGTTGTTGCGCGCACACAAGCCCCTGCTACCGGGCGAACAGGTTGAACTGAGATTGCATTTTGCCAATGGGCAGCAACAGATAATTCACTTGCCGGTAAGAGCCAATGACGATTAATCCTGCGCGCACCGGTTGGGTTTTCTTTGCACTAGTGTGTCTGCTACTGGGCGCATTCAGTGCGAAACAATTATTTGCTGCATTGGCCAATAAACCTCTGGTGCTGGACAGCATACAGTTGTTGCCCGAACCCAAACCCTTGCCACAAATATTGTTGCGTACTGCGGTGGGCGATGCTTTTGCGCGCGAAAAATTCCAGCAGCAGTGGAGCTTGGTTTTTTTTGGTTTTACGTCCTGCCCGGACTTTTGCCCTATGGAGTTACAAAAGCTGGCTAAATTATTGAAGCTTGCGCAGCAGGAGGGAAAACAGCTGCAGGTTGTTTTTGTCAGTGTGGACCCTGAGCGCGATTCGGCCACGCGCCTTGCAGAATATGTTGCGTTTTTTCATCCACAGATTATTGGTCTGCGCGGCGACAATCCGGCTATCGCCAATCTCGCCCGGTTTTTTGGTGCTGCTTACGATCGTTCGGCTATTATCAACAATAAAGTGCTCAGCGTTCCGGCGGGCGCGGCTATGCCCTCAGTAGCGGGCGAGCAATATCAGGTAAACCATTCCACACGGGTATTTGTGATTGATCCGCAAGGCCAATATATAGGTTCTGTGGCCATGGCTTCTGCTGCAGGTTCAGGAGGAATGGCAGATTCTGTTGATCTGTTTTGGTCAGATTTGCAAAAAGTGTTTTAGCGTTGCCAGTTATCGCGCCAGGGGTTTTGAATTTCAATTGTTCTAATGGGGTGCATGAAGTCCAGAAGGGGGCACCCTATACTGATACACAGTGATTGCAGTTGCTTTTAAGAATAACGACGGTGTTTTCTGCAAAGCTTCACTACTGCCTTGCGGATTGCACAGTTTTCCTTAATCGGTGTAGCTGGAGGCAGGATATGATTTCCCATGTTGCAGGACTTTTTATTCATCCTCACCAGGAGTGGGAGGAAATTCGCGATACCCAGGAAAGTGTTTCCCATCTTTATTTTGCCCATGTGCTTTTGCTTGCGCTCATTCCGCCTATTTCCATGTTTATTGGCACTACTAAAGTGGGTTGGACAATTGGCAAGGGCGACCCGGTGATGCTCACCGAATCCAGTGCGGCCATTATGAGTGTGCTGATGTATTTGGCGATGCTCGCCGGTATTGCGGTCATCGGCGGGTTTATTAACTGGATGGCACGCACCTATGATTCTGCCCCCGGCCTTGCGCGCTGTATTGTGTTTGCCGCCTACACGGCGACTCCGCTATTTGTAGCGGGGCTCTGTGCACTTTACCCCAATGTGATTCTCACCATGCTGGTTGGTATAGCGGCAATTTTTTATACCGTGTATCTGCTGTATATGGGTATTCCGATTTTTATGAAAATTCCGGAAGATGAAGGCTTTATTTATTCAAGCTCAATTCTCACCATAGGTTTGGTGATGTTTGTATCCATTATGGCGATTACGGTGTTGATTTGGAGTTTTGGTTTTGGACCTGCCTATACATCCTGATGGTTTCGAAATATGAATAAAAAAACGGGCATGGAATTTCATGCCCGTTTTTTATTGTATCGATTTTTAACTAATTCCACTTCCTGCTAAAGCATCACTGTGCTTGTAGTTGCAATTTCTTTTCTGCAGCCAGTTCCTGTTTGTACCATTCCAGGGTTTTCTTTATGGCTTCACGAATGGGCGTTGCTCTATATTCAAAATGTTGCTCAAATTTACTGCTATCCACGATAAAAGGCTTTTCAAATTCATAAAGCATTTCTACTGTTTCATACGCGCCGGGAACAAAAAGTCCGACGATTCTCAGCATCAGTGCTCCGGTGCCCGCCATTCGGGGAGTAGTGCCGGCTTCTGCAAAAAAAAGATTCATTAGTTCAGCTTGTGTGATCTTGGGGCTATCATTCGGAACGTGCCAGATTTGCCCGTAGGCGTCGTCCCGTTCGCCTAGCATTACCAGCGCTTTCCCAAAATCATCGATAAAGGTAAATGTGTGCGGTTGATCAAGACGACCTATAAGCTGCGCAGTTTTTCCCAAAAGTACAGGTTCAATAGCCCTGTCTCCTAATGCAGAGTCTTTAACTCCAGGACCAAAAAAATCGGACGCCCGTCCGATTACAACAGGTAATTTTCCTTCCTGGTGCGCTCGCATGGCCGACTCCGCCATTTGCGCACGAGTGCGGCCTTTTCTGGTTGTTGCGTTAATTGGAAGTTTTTCATGAATTAATTCATTGGTCGGGCCGTACATATATAAATTATCGGCGATTACCAGTTTTGCATTGATACTTGCGACAGCTTCAATAATGTTCGCTTGTAAGCCTGGAAATTTTTGCGGCCATTCGTGATAGTGAGGTTGCGCACATTGATAGACATGGCTGGAGCCTTGTATGGCATCGCGCAAACTGTCAAATGAATATGCATCAGCTTTGATTATTTCGACCGAAGGAGACACTTGTGCTTCCCCCCGCGTGTTAATCATGCGTACGGATAAACCTTTACTCAATAATGCACGCATAACTGCCATGCCCAGCGGGCCGGTACCTAAAATAGTGTGAAGTTCAGAAGATATTGCCATGTCGAAGTGGTCCCAATAAAAAGATGAAAAAGTTCCTTCGTCGATTAGCGTAAATGCGGCGACTTTAAAATCGGCCGAATCATAGCTTACTTATTCTTGGCCTGGCTAGCGCGTGGCTATCTCAGGAGATTGTTGCTGTTTAAATTCTTGCTGTTACGCCGTAAAAATTCTGAAAAATTTTCGGGAAAACAGTTTTTGATTGGAAATAATATTGCAACAACTGGAGAGTGAGCTGTTTATTGGTTGATGGTTACCGGTCACAAAATATTTGTGATACATGCCACTGTGGGCCAAATGGAAAATCCCCGGCCGAGTGGTTAGCGGGGGATTTTTTGCGGATTTTCCAGAGGATTAAAGCGACTTAAAAACTTCTTTGGCTGCCGCGAGGGTTTCGGCAATATCCTGATCTGTATGTGCGGCAGACATAAAACCTGCTTCGTAAGATGCCGGCGCTAAATAGATTCCACGCTCCAGCATGCCGTGGAAAAATTTATTGAAGCGTGGAATATCGCAGGCCATTACCTGTTTGAAGTTGGTGACTTTTCTCTCGCTGGTAAAGAAGAAACCAAACATGCTGCCAACGTGGTTGGTAGTAAATGGAATACCTGCTTCATCGGCGAGTTTTTGCAATCCTTCGATTAATTGTGTAGTGCGTGCGCTGAGGTTTTTGTAAAAATCCGGTTGTTCCAACAATTCCAGGGTTTTTAGTCCGGCAGCCATAGCCACAGGATTTCCTGACAAGGTTCCCGCCTGATAAACAGGGCCGGAAGGCGCGATCATTTGCATAATATCGCGGCGGCCACCGAAGGCGCCCACGGGCATTCCGCCGCCAATCACTTTTCCAAGCGTAGTTATATCGGCTTTGATGTTGTAATAGCCCTGCGCACCTGTGTGGCTAACACGGAAGCCGGTCATGACTTCATCCAAAATTAATACGCTGCCGTATTGATCGCAGACTTCGCGCAGGCATTCCAAAAATCCAGGCACCGGTGGAACGCAATTCATATTGCCCACTACTGGCTCAACAATAATGCAGGCGATTTGCTCACCGAGTGTGGCAAAACATTCGCGCACTTGTTCGGCATTGTTGTAGTCGAGGGTGATGGTGTGATCGGCCAATACTGCCGGCACGCCCGGTGAGCTGGGCACACCGAGGGTTAATGCCCCTGAGCCGGCTTTGATTAGCAGTGAATCCGAGTGACCGTGATAGCAGCCCTCGAATTTAATAATTTTGTCGCGCTTGGTGAAGGCGCGTGCTAAGCGAATGGCGCTCATGGTGGCTTCAGTGCCGGAGCTGACAAAGCGCACCATATCCATGCCCGGCATTAATGCGCAGAGTTTTTCGGCAAGCGTGGTTTCGCGCTCGGTGGGTGCGCCAAAACTTAAACCATGTTTGGCCGCTTCGATAACCGCGTTAATAACCTCCGGATGCGCATGCCCCAACACCATGGGGCCCCAGCTTTGTACGTAGTCGATATAGCGTTTTTTATCGGCGTCCCACGCATAGGCTCCCAATGCTTTTTCAAAAAATATGGGCGTGCCACCGACGGCTTTAAATGCGCGTACTGGTGAGTTAACACCACCGGGAATATGTTTTTGGGCTTGTAAAAATAATTCTTCTGAACGACTCATAATGGATCCTGATTATTTGCAATCGATAAAATTTTGCGCAACTTGTTTAACGTCTTCTGCTGAAAACAATTCATGGCACACGGCGATCATGTCAGCGCCTGCGTCTAATAAAATATGGGCATTACTCAAGGTAATTCCGCCAATCACTACCACTGGAATAGTGGGGAATTTTGTTTTTGCTTCACTGATCAGGGTGAACTTTGCCGGGCGTGCATTGGGTTTGGTGTGCGAGGGAAAAAAGCGCCCGAAAGCAATATAGCTGGCACCATCATTGACTGCTTGTTGCGCCAGCGCTAACGAGTCATGGCAGGTTACACCGATAATTGCTGCATCACCCAATAATTTTCGCGCAGCTTGCGCGCTGCCATCGTCTTGCCCCAAATGCACACCATGGGCATTTACCGCCTGCGCCAGCTGCACATCGTCATTCACAATTAATGCGGCTTGATATTGATTGCAGAGCGCAACCAATTGTTGCGCTTCTTGTATCCGTTTTGTGCTATCGCTGGATTTATCGCGATACTGAATCCACTTACAGCCGGCTTGCAGCGTACTTTCCACGGCAGTAAATAATTTATCGCCGGGCAGGAGTTGTGAATCGGTAATCGCGTAAAGAATGCTCATAATGCGCTCTATTGAAATGGCTTAACCACTACCAAAATTACAATGCCGAATAATAAAAATACCGGCAGTTCGTTAAACACGCGAAAGAACTTATGGCTTTTGGTACAGCGATCATCGCGCAGCTGTTTCCAGTAAACGATACAGGCGTGATGGTAAGCGGCCATTAATGAGACGAGCGTTAGTTTGCACCAGTACCAAATTTGCGTTGAATAATAGTCCCAGCCGATCCAACTCATCCAGGTGCCAAACACAAATACGGCGATCATCGAGGGATTGGCGATGCCGCGCAGCAGTTTGCGCTCCATAATTTTAAAACGCTCGCGACTAATCTCATCTTCACTCATAGCGTGATAAACAAACAGGCGCGGCAAATAAAACAGTGCGGACATCCAGGTGATAACAAAAATAATATGCAGGGCTTTTATCCAGAGCATTTAGTAAATCCAATTAATGAAAATGTTATTGCCACTGATCCGCTACAGGATTCAAGACACGCCGTAAATCCATCCATGGAGGCTTGTCGTCGACATCCCTGTCTCCGACAGTCTTGAATCCTGTAGCGGATCAGCAGCAATAACAATCTGATTTAAATTCGATAGTAGTTATCAATTTTCTCGCGACTGATAATACCCAGTGGTTGATGGGCATTATCAATCGATTCCACCCAGAGCACATCGACCTGCTGGCGATTCATCAACTCCAGCGCTTCATATAAATTGGCATCGGCGGGGATGCGTACCAAATCATACCGCCGTGCGGGAATTTCCAGCAGATTAATTTCGGTAATTTGTGAATCACCGACGTTGGCTAGTTGTTGTAGATAGCTTGCCAGATCAGCAGGTTGCAGGAGTTGCTGATTATCGCGCAATAAAATCCAATGCGGGCGATGACTTAATAATTGTTCGGCGGCGCTGGGGATAATTGAGGCTGGAGTTTCTGCCAGATGGCGATCCATCAACCCGCGCACGCCGGTTCGGCTGAGCAAGTGTTCCATCGCTTCTGCGCTGCGGAATTTTCCCTGGATACTCAGTACGTGTTGAAACAGGCCGTCGCAGCGGAACACCCAGCGGGTACACAGGCAGGCAGCAATCACCACCAACATGCTGGGAAAAATAATATTTGGGTTATAGGTGAGCTCCAAAATCGCCATCATTGCCGCCAATGGGGCATTGAGAGTAGCGCCCATCATTGCGCCCATACCGAGAATTACATAAAAACCAATGGCGCTGGCGGAGTCAGGCATGATCATTTGCGCCAGGCTGCCCACCGCACCACCAACGCAGGCGCCGATAAACAATAATGGTCCCACCACACCTCCGGGCATACCTACGCCCAAACTAATGGAAGTAGCAAAGAGCTTGGTGACGGCAATTGCCAGTAGCAACCAGAAACCTATATCGCCTGCCAGTGCGCTACTGATGGTGTCGTAACCCACACCCATAATCTGTGGAATCCACAGGGCGCAGGTACCGGTAAATAATCCCGCCAGAGCAAAACGCAGGGAGATAGGGCGATTCAACGCCCAGCGGCAGGCGCCGCCATGTATTCGTATGTAAGCTGCCGCGAATATCGCCACCGCTAGGCCGACCATGCCCATGAGAGGCAACTCGCGCAAATCGCCCATTACTGATTGGGCGTTCATAAAGGCGATTTCCGGGCCGAAGGCCAGACGGGTCATGGTTGCGCCTGCAACTGCTGCAAGGGTCACCGGGATAAAACCCACAATGGTGTATTCCATCATCACCACTTCCATGGCGAAGATCACCCCGGCCATAGGTGTGTTAAAGCAGGCGGCAATCGCGGCGGCAACACCGCATCCTGCTAAAGGGCGCAAAGAGTTTGCAGGCAGTTTTAACCATTGGCCCAGCAGGCTACCGGTACCGGCGCCCAGGTGAACAGCTGGCCCTTCGCGCCCGACCGATTGCCCGGTCAGCAAGCAAGCGGCACCGCCAAAAAACTGGTTGGCGAAGTTGCCCGGCGGCATTCGCCCCTGATGGTTTTGCAGGCGATCCATTACATGGCCAATACTGGTGGCGTGATGGCGTTTGTCTACACACTGGAGAATTAGCCCTAGAATCACTGCGCCAGTAATGGGGAGTGCGAAGTGAAGCAGGCTGCTGATGGCTTCGAAGTTTTCGAAGCTGCCAGGCAGGAAGTGGCCAAGGGGAATTTCCACCGCCCAGCGAAACAACACAATAATTGCGCCAGCGATAATACCGGTGAGTAAACCCAACAGGGTTAAATGGGGGAGGGAGTCGCCGCGGGCCAATTTATCGCGCAGGGATTCCGCCCGGCGGTTCAGGTATTTTTGCGGTCTGGTACTGGCGGGGTCGGACACGGAGTCTTCCTGTTATGAGATAGCCTGTTATTAAATCGCCTGCTATTAAATCAGGAGTAGCGGCAGCTTTTTCTTTCGATTTGCCGGCAAGCCTCTTATGATAGCCGTCTTTTCATTGTCGCCAGCGACGACAGGCGCCAGCATAGCAACTGGCGAATCCTGTGTCCCGGCATTGTACGACTGCATTGTAACGACTAGTTGATTTGGAGGTTTGAGGTGATTAAAGCAGCCATTGTTGGCGGAACAGGTTATACCGGCGTGGAGTTGTTGCGCTTGTTGGCCAAGCATCCACAGGTAGAAGTGACTGTTATTACCTCGCGTGCCGAAGCTGGCGTAAAAGTAGCGGATATGTATCCGAGTTTACGCGGTCATATCGACCTTGCTTTTACCGAACCGGATGTAGCGGTATTGGGTGAATGTGATGTGGTGTTCTTCGCTACCCCTCACGGCGTAGCGCAAAACATGATGGGCGCTCTGATGAATACCAAGGCGCGTATTGTCGATTTGTCGGCCGACTTCCGTATTCGCGATGTTCCCCTGTGGGAAAAATGGTACAACCAAACCCACGGTGCACCTGATTTGGTTGCTCAAGCCGTTTATGGGTTGCCGGAAGTGAACCGTGACAAGATTCGTACCGCCAAGCTGGTGGCTTGCCCTGGCTGCTATCCAACCGCAACCCAATTGGGTTATTTGCCGCTGATTGAAAACAATCTGGTGGACCCAACCCGCTTGATTTCTAACGCAGCCAGCGGTGCCAGCGGTGCTGGTCGTCAAGCCAAGATCGATAATCTGCTGATGGAAATCAGCGATAGTTTCAAAGCATACGGCGTGGCCGGGCATCGTCATTTGCCGGAAATCGAGCAGGGTCTGCGCGATGTGCAGCCAGTCGGTGCTGCACCAGCATCTCTGACATTTGTGCCACATCTGTTGCCAATTATTCGCGGTATTCACGCCACGCTGTACGCGACTGCATTAGATGTGAGCAAGTTGCCGGATTTGCAAAAGCTCTACGAACAGCGCTATGCCAATGAGCCGTTTGTGGATGTATTACCCGCCGGTGAATTGCCACAAACGAGAAGTGTGAAAGGTTCCAATGTGTGCCGTATCTCGGTGTTGCGCCCGCAACAACGCGATACTGTTGTCGTACTCTCGGTCATCGACAATCTCACCAAGGGTGCGTCAGGTCAGGCTATCCAGAATATGAACATTATGTTTGGTTTTGATGAGCGCGCCGGTCTGGATGTAGTGGCATTGATGCCTTAATCCTTTGATTTTTACGCGGGGCAGGTTGCTGCCTCGCCAATAATAACAACACGAACACGATACTTTTTTATGGCCAAAGTTAAAGGCTCCCCGGTTTATCGCCTCAAGGTGGTTCCTCATCGCCCTGTTAAAGCGGCGTTGATTGCGCTGTTCTTTTTATCACTGGTCGTAGCAGCATTGGTGGCAACTTATCACTATGCGCAAATCCTGGCAGGTAATGAGCGATTGACCTTGCAGGAAGCACAGGAATTACGCGCACAACTGGAAAAAGTCACCCAAGAGGCAGAGGAGTCGCGACGTGAGCTGACTCGTTTACAGGTGGGGGCTGAGGTTGATCGCCAAGCGGGTGAGGAGATGCGCAAGCGAGTGCTTGATTTGCGCGAAGAAAAGGCCGCACTGGAACGTGACATCGATGTGTATCGCATTATGACCTCGGACAAAAACAAAAACCCCAAGGGCATTAGCTTTGGCGTTTTTTCTGTATCCGCCTTGCCGGATAACAGACATCAGCTAAAACTGGTGGTGCAGAAGCTGGCGGAAGGCGATGACGATTTCACCGGGCAATTGAAATTCATAGTGGTTGGGCAAAAAGAAGGTCAAGAGACCAAGATATCCCTCCATGAGTTGGTCGTTTCCAAAGTTGGTGCCGAGCCACTGACGGAAAATATTCCCCTTAACTTCAAGTTCTTCCAAAACATCGAAACGGAAATCGTACTACCGGAGGGGTTTGTTCCTTCGCGCGTTGAGTTGGCAGTGAAGGCTGATACCAAGCGCGCCCCGGTAACAGTGGAAGGACAACTTGAGTGGCCTGAAATCAAATAGCAGTTTTGCTAAGGAGCAATGAATGGCGTTTTCCAACAATCACACCCTGATATCCCGTGCTACCCGCGTTAATGGTGATCTGCATTTCACCGGAGAGCTGCAAATTGAAGGCAAGGTTACTGGTAATATTTACGCAGACGATGAGAAGGATGCAAAGCTGGTCATTGCGGATACAGGATTGGTGGAAGGCGAAATACGTGCACCTGTGGTGATTGTGAATGGAAAAGTTGTTGGCAATATCCACTCCAGCAAGCACTTGGAGCTGGCCGCGAAAGGCAATGTAACGGGCACTGTTCACTACAATTCCATAGAGATGGTTAAAGGCGCTCAGCTCAATGGTTCTATGGTGAATAATCAATCACAACAGGCCAGCCCTGCTGTCGCTCCTGCAGTGACAGCTTAATAGTTGACTGTTTTACTCAGGTAAAGGGATAATATTTGCGCTCGCGTGGCGAGTTAGTTGTTATCCGGAGTTTTTATGTCTACCGCTGAAATCTGGATGCGATGAGTTACCCTTATCTGGTTGGTGCCCGTGTTGACTATGAAGAAGGGTTGCAGGGCTCCAAGTTTGTGATCCAGAACCCTAATGCCTCAAGTACCTGTGGCTGCGGTTCTTCCTTCAGTATGTAGCTGTACTCAGCAAGCGTAATAAATCCCCCCGAGAATAACCTCACGTTTAGCGCCGGTAACTGCACATAGGTTGCCGGTTTTGCGATTTATTGTCTGCTGCGCCAGCCAGGCAAAGGCCATGGCTTCGATCCACTGCGGATCAATTCCTTGGCTAGCGGTGGTGCTGACCGCGCAATTGGGTAATAGATCTGTTAGTCGCTCAAGTAATCGAGTATTGAAAGCCCCCCCTCCGCAAACCAGTACCTCTTTGGTAGTTTGACTCAATAAATCAATACTTTCAGCGATAGATCTGGCGGTCAGTTCCAGCAAAGTGGCTTGCACATCCTGCGTGGCAGGTGTTGATGGCAAGTGTTGCAAATGCTGATCTAGCCATTGGCGATTGAACTGTTCACGCCCGGTACTTTTGGGAAAGGACTGTTTGAAAAAGGGATCCGAAAGCATGGAGGCCAGTAGCTCCTGAATTACCGCTCCGGAGGCAGCCCATGTACCTTGTTTGTCGTAGCTGAAGCCTTGGTGCTCACTGATCCAGGAGTCCATCAGTACATTGCCTGGTCCTGTATCAAAACCGCAAACATTCCCATTGGCGGGAAGCCAGGTGATATTTGCCATGCCGCCAATATTGACGATCACCTTATCTTGGTGGGGTGAGTAAAAAAGTGCGCGATGAAAGGCGGGCACCAGGGGGGCACCTTGCCCGCCTGCGGCCATATCGCGCCGACGAAAATCGGCGACCGTGGTAATGCCCGTCAATTCGGCAATCAGGTTTGGGTCACCAATTTGCAGGGTAAAACAATTGGCTCTAGTGCCGGGAGGACGGTGGCGAATGGTTTGGCCGTGGCTGCCGATAGCAGTTATTTGATCTGGCGCTATACCCGCTTTCTCTTGCAGATCAATAACACTTCGGGCGAAGTAGCGCCCCAGCTCTACATCGAGCTCACCCATGCGATCAATTTCATCGTGTCCAGGCAGGGATATCGCATGAATCCGTGTGCGTAATTCACGGGAAAAAGCCAGGTTATGTGTAGCTATTAGTTGGGGGGGGGAGGTTTGCATGTCGACCAGTGCTGCATCTATACCATCAGCACTGGTGCCAGACATCAAACCTATATAGAGCTGGCGGTTAGACATGGCTAGCTAATCAGTTAATTGTTCTTGTTGCCGCTCTTGGCCACTGCAATACGGCTAGTGGATTTGTAATCATCCAGTTTGGCAATCATGGTGCGTGTTGTTTCGTTAAAACGAGCCAGTTCAGTTTTCTCAATGCCCATTGCTTTGGGGAGTGGTACGGTAACTGGGTTGCGCACCTGGCCATTCACGTGGAATTCATAGTGTAAGTGCGGACCTGATGCCAAACCAGTAGATCCAACATATCCAATTACATCACCTTGAGTTACGCGCGCGCCGGTTTTCATGCCTTTAGCAAAAGCATTCATATGACCATAAAGCGTTTCAATACCTTGACCATGCTGGATGACAATACAGTTGCCAAACGCGCCTTTGCGTCCTGCAAATGCAATTTTGCCATTGCCCGTAGCGCGAATAGGGGTGCCGCGAACGGCGGCATAATCTGTACCCTTGTGGGCGCGAATGATGTGCAGTACGGGATGTTTGCGAGCGAGGTTGAAATGAGAGCTGATTTTGGCAAATTCGATTGGGGTGCGGAGGAAAGCTTTGTGCATACCGCGGCCATCCGGGGTGTAATAGTTGCTTACACCATCTTTGTCTGTATAGCGAACAGCCTTGAAGGTTTTGCCGCTGTTGGTAAATTCGGCAGCCATAATCTTCCCGGTGCCAATTTTTTTACCATTCAGAAATTGCTCTTCGTACATGACTTTGAAGCTGTCGCCTTTTTGGATATCCAACGCAAAGTCGATATCCCAACCAAAAATATTGGCCAGCTCCATAGTCAGGTTGCTGGGCATGCCTGCACGTTTTCCTGCCATATACAGGGAGCTATCGATAGTGGCGTAGCGGAAGGCATGTTTTACATCGGGTTTAAGAGCGGTTTCTTTGCTATCAAAGCCTTTTGTAGTGCGATTAAAACTCAGGCTATTTAAATCATCAATAATGTAATTAAGGCCTTGAAGCTGGCCATTTTCCACTAAAAAGGACATTTTTTGTCCGGGGCGAATGTTGCGTAAATCTTTTGCGTCCTTGGCTTCGCTAAATAACTCATAAATGGCGCGATCATTAAGTCCAGCGCGCTTAAAAATAATGGATAAATTGTCGCCATTTTGAATCGTAAATTCTTTCCAGGGAGATTCTGGTTCTATTACGACAGTGCGCTGTGGTTCAGGTGTGGCAGCAACTTCTTGAATAATGGATTCTACGGCGGGTACGGCAATAGGGGTTGCCTGGGTCTCTGTACCTTGAAAATGCAGGCCTGGTATATTGCTGCTTTCAACCAGTTGATTGGATGAATCGGATCCTTCCTCCATAAACGCCAATGCAACTACACCCACAGATAATGCGGCAACAGCCAGCAAATGGTTGCTTGGCATGTACTTAAGCAGGGTCGTTCGGGCAGTATCGTAATAATTCTTTATTGGCGGCATAAGAATGTCGTCTTTCTTTATAGAGAAATGTGATCCAAGAAAGAGCATTTATAGCAGAAAAAAATGC
>JAGKWY010000221.1 GCA_021151625.1 Gammaproteobacteria bacterium
GCAAACTTTCCAGCCATGTCACCGGGCGCTGCAATGCAGTCAGGCGAATTGCTTGATGTTGAAAATCAGTCATGCTTATACAGCCTCACCTTCCAACCAGGCATAGCCTTTTTCTTCCAGCTCCAACGCCAGATCTTTATCGCCAGTTTTAACAATGCGACCATTCGCCAGTACGTGCACATAATCCGGCACTATGTAATCCAGCAGTCGTTGATAGTGAGTTACCACTACAAAACTGCGCTCCGGTGAGCGCATGGCATTAACGCCATTGGCCACCACTTGCAGCGCATCAATATCCAGACCAGAATCAGTTTCATCCAGAATACACAGACTGGGTTCCAGTAACATCATTTGCATAATTTCATTGCGTTTTTTCTCACCGCCGGAGAAACCTTCATTCACTCCGCGCTTTAAAAAAGCCTGATCAAGGCTCACGCGCTTGCTGGCCTCGCGTGCCATTTTCATAAACTCTACTGCGGACAAATCTGCTTCGCCTTTGTGCTTGCGCTTCGCATCTACTGCCGCTTTTAAAAATTCCATATTGCTTACACCGGGAATCTCCACCGGATATTGGAACGCTAAAAACAAACCTTCGCGAGCGCGCTCTTCGATTGCCAATTCAAACAAATCCTTGCCATGGAACTCAACTTTACCACCAGTTACTTCGTAACCTTCGCGACCTGACAAGACATTACCCAGTGTACTTTTGCCCGCGCCATTGGGGCCCATAATGGCGTGCACTTCGCCCGGCTTTACCGTCAAATTTAAACCTTTAAGAATTTCTTTCTCTTCAACACGGGCAAACAAATCAGTAATGCGTAACATAAATTTCAGGTCCGGGAGTTTTTCAACACGGTAAATTCAAATTTCCAGGCTAATAAAAAGGCAATTAGCCTACAGAGCCTTCCAGGCTAACTTCCAATAACTTGCCCGCCTCTACAGCAAATTCCATGGGCAGCTCTTTAAATACTTCACGACAGAAACCATTCACAATCATGGATACTGCTTTTTCTGCATCCAGCCCACGCTGCTGACACAAAAACATCTGGTCTTCACTCACCTTGGAGGTGGTTGCTTCATGCTCGATCACAGCAGTCGGATTTTTACTTTCGATGTATGGAAAGGTGTGAGCTCCGCACTTATCGCCAATCAGCAGTGAATCACACTGGGTATAATTGCGCGCGCCCTCGGCGCCGGGATTGATGCGCACCAGGCCGCGATAGGCATTGGAACTTTTACCCGCTGAAATACCTTTGGAAATAATGGTAGAGCGAGTGTTCTTACCGATATGGATCATCTTGGTTCCGGTATCGGCTTGCTGGTAATTATTGGTCAGTGCGACGGAATAAAACTCGCCAACACTGTTATCGCCACGCAATACACAGCTGGGATATTTCCAGGTGACCGCAGAGCCAGTTTCCACTTGTGTCCAGGAAATTTTGGCATTGGTGTGGCACACACCACGCTTGGTTACGAAGTTGTAAATTCCGCCTTTACCTTCTTCGTTACCGGGGTACCAGTTTTGCACAGTGGAATATTTAATTTCCGCATTATCCAACGCAATTAATTCCACTACTGCCGCATGCAATTGGTTTTCGTCGCGCATAGGCGCTGTACAACCTTCCAGATAGCTCACATGGGAGCCTTCGTCAGCAACAATCAAGGTGCGCTCAAACTGACCAGTATTCTGTTCATTGATACGGAAATAAGTGGACAGCTCCATGGGGCAACGCACACCCTTGGGGATGTACACGAAGGAGCCATCAGAAAATACGGCAGAGTTTAATGCGGCATAAAAGTTATCTTTTTGCGGCACTACGGAACCGAGATATTTTTTTATTAATTCAGGGTACTTTTGTACAGCTTCACTGATCGAACAGAAAATGACACCGGCTTCCAATAATTTTTCGCGGAAAGTGGTTACCACCGAAACTGAGTCAAACACTACATCCATAGCAACACCGGCCAAGGCCGCTTGCTCATGCAAGGGGATGCCTAACTTCTCGTAGGTACGCAGCAACTCTGGATCAACTTCATCCAGGCTCTTGGGTTTTTCATCCATTGACTTAGGTGCGGAATAATAGGAAACCGCTTGAAAATCGATATCGTCGTATTTCACATGGGCCCAAGTCGGCTCGCTCATCTCCAACCAGGCTTGATAAGCCTTCAATCGCCACTCAAGCAACCACTCTGGCTCATTTTTTTTCGCGGAGATAAAACGAATAACATCTTCATTTAACCCAGGAGGCAGAGTTTCCGAGGCGATATTGGTATGAAAACCCGCCGCGTATTCTTTTTTGATAAGGTGTTCGACTTGTTCAGACATGATAGTTACCTTCTGTGCTGCACGCGTAAAAGCATCAGGCTTTTTGCAG
>JAGKWY010000123.1 GCA_021151625.1 Gammaproteobacteria bacterium
GATCAGCGCACCTATCCAATACCAACGGCTGGTTTTACCGCGCAAGTGCGCGCGGCGCTCTGCCAATACCGCTGCAACACTCAACAACAGTGAGACAGATACAGCGTAAATTATCCAGACTAACATGGTTATTCCTCCTTATCTTTTGGGGCATTTTCCAGCAGTGCACGCATACGCGCTATTTGGTCTTTGGTGAGATCTCTATCCGATACAAGTTGTGCAAATAACAACTCGGTTGAACCTTTAAATAGTTTGCTGGTTAAGTGGCTGAGCGCACTTTTTTGCGCCGCCTGTTGCTGTACCAGGGCAGAGTAGCGGTGCACCTTGCCTTCCTCATCGTGAGTGACATACCCCTTGCTTTCCAAGGTGCGTAAGATGGTTAAAACCGTGGTGTACGCAAGTTCATCGTGCAGCAAGCTGCGCACTTCACTGACAACAGATGGCCCGTTATCCCAGAGTATTTGCATTACGTCGGCTTCGCGATCAGTTAGGGAGATACTCATAAAACCACCTGTCTACTATAGTTGTAGTAGATGCTATCAGAAGTATTTTCCTTGTCAACTATACTTATAGTAGGTTGTCGTTTTTAGTGGGATAGTCGCTATGCAGGTGATCCGCTGCAAACCATCGCAACGGTCTGTTCTGGAGCTCTGGTTACATGTTTCAATCAGTGTCAGCTATAACATATTCGGATATTGCGAACGTTGGGGTTCGCAAGCTCAGCCTGCGCGCCCCGCCACAACCTATGAGATCTAACCAGCAAATCTACATTGATGCTTGTTTCGTGAGATGCCCATCAATTCTTTCAAGCACATACACAAGGCTATTGATCGCTCGCTGCGGTAATTTTATCCGCTCGTTAATCTGATCAAACAACAACTCCAACACACACGCCTGACACCACAACTGATAAATCGCATCATCATCCGTTTGGCTCGGCAACGGCTTCGCAATAGCAGTCAGGAATTTACCCTCGGGCGAATGAATTTCCAGTCGGGATTGTTGAAACGCTTTGTATTGAAATGGATCGAGTTTAATAACGCAGGAGATTGAGGAAACGAGGGGAGAAGTAACATTATCCATAATAAAAATCTCGCGGTTTTGGTTAGAAACCGCCACCACGAAGTACGAAGTCGTGGGGGCGGACTGGACAGGGTTCGTACTACCGGCCCAAAACCAACACCGGCCCGCCCGAAGGCAGCCCCGCCCAGCCGCCATAACAACAGGCAAAGCTGTAGCAGGACGCAAAGATACGCTTTGCGCCGGTTTTGAGTTTGTGCGGGAGTACGAGGCCCGGCTACGGGATTTACCGCAGCGCGGGCAGGTTAGGGGATGAGGGTGGGGTTGTCAACGCGGGTGCGTAATGAGGCGTAATTCATGCTGGCAGTGAATGTGGCTATGGTCTTTAATTGGTTTTTATTGCCAAAGGCGAGCTGTTTTTGCGTAGAGACAAGGCCGGCATCACTATGTTTTATAAAATATCGCTAAAGCTTTGGATTGCATTCTGCTTTGCAAATATGGCTGCGTATTCGTACGCAGGTAATGATCTCACCGATGAGGACGTAGCCGCTATTCTTATTCAGGAGTCTATCCGTAATTATTCTGGTAATTGTCCGTGTCCTTACAATGTGATGAAGAAGGGAAGGCGTTGTGGCGGACACAGTGCCTATAGTAAGCCAAAAGGTAAATCACCGTTGTGCTACCGAGAAAATGTTACAGTGGAGATGATTAGGGAGTGGCGGGCCGAAAACAGTGATAATTGATTTTGAGTTTTTGATTGGAGGGGCCGCTTGGCCTAAGCGGACGTTGACCAAATGAAGAGCGGTAATTAATTGTCGTGGTTTGTACCGTATAACTCCACAATTAATTCGGAATTACAGTTAAGTCGTTGATTTAATACTATCTAAAACCATTGCAAGCTCAGCCATTTTTTGGAGTTATACAGCAGTACTCCTAAATAGTTGGAATAACCTTCTGCGGGTTATATAGTTGGTGCAATTTAATAAACTGTTAGGCATTATTGAATGAGCCCTTGGAAGAAAAATATAATACTCTATTTTAGAAGCTACCTTCTCACACTTGGCGCTTCCTTTGTTGCTTTTTCCGTGTGGTTTGCCTTTGTGAATTATCAGCGCCATGAGTTGTTAAAGACTTTGCCAATTATTTTCTTTATAGTTTTCCTATGTGTTGGCTGCATTCTCGCTTCACTCGGTGTGTACGGCCCAGAAAAGAAAATTGAGGTGTGGGCCAATTCCACATCCAAGCACTGGGCTTCAGTTTTTATTTCTATACTTGCTTATCCGGTTTATGTTGTGTGGAAAAAAATACAGAAAAAACGAAAGGCCTAACAAAGTGGTCAAACATCGTTACGCTTCGCTCCACTGGACAGAATTTAAGTAGCGGCTTTGTGGTTTTGCTACGCAAAAGAATTACACAAAGCCACAACTTAAATTCTGCCGTTTACCACGACGTTATATGTATTCCGGAAATAGAAAATAATGAATATCTCAGAAGATCATTCTTGGTACAACCTAAAGTACTCTATAGCAGAGTTCATGATTCCAAAGCTCGAGGAATATAGATGTCAATTCATTTCATCAGGAGTAAGTATTCCGAATTGGGTATCCGAGGAATTTAAAGAACCGTATTCTGATGAAGACATAGAAACACTTAATAGGCTATGGGTCGCTGATTTAGAAAAAATGATTTTTTCCTTTAAAATGGTTTTAAATTACAACGCCAGCAATAATGAATCTATTCCTTATAATGAACGGAAAATTCAAGAGGGCGTAGAACTTTTTGCAAAGTATTATCAGCACTTATGGGATTAATACAATGAAGAAAATTAAACATACTTTATCTACTGTAATGGCGAATGGCTAAAAGAAATTTTTATAACAAGGCGTTGCAGCTCGCACGCTTCGCGTGCTGGACAGTTTGTAAGTTGCGCTTATGTGGTTTTGCTTCGCAAAAGTATTCCACAACGCGCAACTTACAAACTGCCGCTGAACTTAACGTTATGCAAAAGGAGTCACAAGTGGATATTAGTTTTTTTCTGAAGGAAAGAACTCGATTTATTAAATATTATTATGACAATGGAATCGCACCATTTAAGACAATAATGGAATTAATTGAAAACGAGAAAGATCCCTATGTGCCTCCATATTCTGAAGATTCAGAGCCGGCGTTCTTAGCTGAATGGATTGACGCGCAAACTGCTATTGAAGTGGTTGGGCATGCCGCAATTTCAATGCTTTCGTCATCTATACAATTGTTTTTGAAAGAATGGCTTAAGCAAATTGAGCGTTTTAGCAATGTTAAGATTACTGTGAACTTCAAAAAGAATGGTGGTTTACGTCAATGCACTGAAATTTTCAGTTGTCTTGAAATGAACCCGTCTCCTTGTCCTGCAAACATAGACTTGATAGAGCAAATTTTTCTTGCACGAAACAGAATTCAGCACCCTGAGCAAATTACATATTTAACTGTTAGTCATGCAAAAACAGACTTATCCAAGTATCCTAATCCGTTTTTCGCGAGAGAATCTGAAGTTGAGCTTTTGTCAAAAACTAATAAACTTAACAATTGGTTAGTGCCACCAACGGTTGCAGCAACTAGAGAAATGGTTGAGGAATCCATTTTGCACGCAGAGCTTTTTTGTTCCTGGTTGGATAGTGAATATTGGAAATGCAGAAAGACTAAAATGCATAACAAAGCGTAGCAGCCCGCACACTACGTGTGCTGGACGGTTTGTAAGTCGTGGCTTTGTGGTTTTGCTGCGCAAAAGTAATCCACAAAGCCACAACTTACAAACTGCCGCTGTACGCGGCGTTATGTGTCCATTACGTAAAGAAAGTGCCAATATGGAATATGAGATTAGAACATTCATCGGAATAGCATCCGCAGTTGAAGGTAATGCACAAAACTATCCAGCTGGTGAAAAACATGCTTTCAATTTATTTTTAAAGCATCCAAAAAATTCTGAAGCGGACTTCAACACTGCAGAAGAAATCATTTTGGAAAGTAAATGGACTGAAATTGAACTAAGGAAAACGGCGGTTCTTTCCAAGGAACTTACTGAAAAGTCTGAAAATCCATTTCCTGCAATGTACCAGGCTGCATGTCAAAATGGTTCGGCTCTATTAATTTATTCAACTCCTGAGGTTTAAAAAGCACATAACAAAGTGCTGCAACTCGCGCACTACGTGCGCTGGACAGTTTGTAAGTCGCGGCTTTGTGGTTTTGCTGCGCAAAAGTAATCCACAAAACCACGACTTACAAACTGCCGTTGAGCACGGCGTTAGGCTTATATTTGAAAGGAGCAATTAATGGACACAAGCACAAATGAACTCCGTATTGGTGGGGCTCTACTTGTCATTCTCCTAGGGCTAGGTGTTATCGCTTTTTTGGTTAACTCGCTTGAGGTTGGTGAAGGCAAATGGCAGCCATCTGATGTGATTGCTCTTGTTGGAGCCCTGACAACCTTTTTAGGTACTGTTATTGGTGCATTTCTTGGTGTGCAAGTTGGTGCTGCAGGGCGAGAAAATGCAGAGCGTCTTGCTAGTCGAGCACTGTCCGCCCTCCCGCCTGAAGCGGCTGCCAATATAGTAGAGAGCGCAAAAAAATCTGATTAAAGCCTAACAAAGCAATCAAACGGATAGTTAAGTTGCATTTTTGCCATTCCGCTTCGCTTAATTTTATGGCAAAAGTACAACTTAAAAATCACCGTTTATCGCGGCGTTATGCTCCCGCGTGGTTTCGCAAATCTCTAGAGGAAATATGAATCAAAAAATTTCACAAAGATTTTCTGAGCTTACTGAGCAGCTCACGGAAATAGAGGCTACAAAAAGGAACGTTCAAGGGGCATATGGCCCAGGTCAATCAATAGATTATGAGTTGTTTACTGGTTGGAAAGTTAAAGTAAAGAACTTACTAGTAACTGTTTGTGGCGAAAACTCACAACACTTTAAAGCTTTCGAAAAAGGAGAGCAACGTGGCTCTATGGAGCAAACGTACGCGGTCAAGCAAAGACTAGGCGCTATTTTTTTAGCAGCTAAAGAAGATTTTGAGGGCGGGTACCTTTCATCATTAAAAAATCTTGTTCAGGCAGAGGTTTTTGAAAGTGAGCTGGAACAGGCGCAAGAACTATTGAAAAGTGGGTACAAATTAGCTTCTGCTGTTATTGCAGGTGTTGTTTTAGAAACTGCTTTAAGGGACTTATCTACAGCAAATCAAATGACTCACGGTAAATTGGACACAATGAATGCGCAGTTAGCCAAAGCAGGTATATACAATAAGTTACAGCAAAAACGTATTACAGCAATAGCAGATATACGTAACAGCGCTGCTCATGGAAAACCTGAGGAATTTACTGAAGCTGACGTTGAAAGCATGATACGTGATATTGAAAGTTTTCTGCTTAGCTATTTAGCATAACAAGCGACTGTGGTAAAAAAAATCGATTGATTCGGCATCAAAATCTTTCTTCTATCTTGCTGGGTAACCTGTCACCAAGGTCCGCAATTGGCCGAAAATTACCTTAAAAACCCATCAATAATTTAAGTACAAACACAATGAACGAATCAACTAAAGCAGCTTATAGGCATCTTGGGTTAACCGGATATCCTTTAATTCAGGTCATTTCTTCTGAATTAACGGTTGGGGTACTAAGCATTGATTCAGATCGCATAAACAGGCAAATAAAACTGATTTATGTACTCTCCGAATGGTTAGGCAAGTTAAAGCAGGCGAACGTTGATAACTTCGAGAATTTTGATGAGGACGGTTTTTGGGAGCAGCATAGGCTGATCTGTGAAGCCTACACTGAACTAAATCTAGAAATTTATAGAATACTTTTTGACGATAGCAAGTAGAGCGCAGGCGGGGGAGCTAAAAAATCAAACCGACTCCCTCTCCACAATCACATAATCCAAAATCCGATTATTCTTCACCTTAATATCCAGCAACGTATCCGCTTTAATTTTTTCAATTAACAAATCCACCGCCGCAATGGCCATATTTTTAATGGGCTGTTGCACGGTGGTGAGTTGGGGCCAGATGGTGGTGGCGATGTTGGTGTCGTCGAAGCCGACTATGGCGAGTTGTTGGGGGATTTCGATGTGTTTGCGGTGGGCGACGGCAACTACGGCGGCGGCCATGTCGTCGTTGCTGGCGAAGATGGCTGTGAGTTCGCTGTGTTGCAATAATTTTTCTGCGGCGATCATGCCCGATGCAAAACTGAAATTTCCTTCGGCGATAAAATTATCGTTTAATTCCAATGCGTGTTTTTTTATTGCATCGCGATAGCCGTTAAAGCGCGCATCGCTCACGCCCTGGTGTGCATCGCCTTTGATAAAGCCAATACTTTTATGGCCGCGTGCAATTAACAGCTCGGTCATTTCAAAGGTCGCGCGGTAATCGTCGATTGCCACGTAGGAAGAGCGATCCAATTCAAAACCCGGGCCTACGCGCACATAGCGCAGGCCGGCTTTGTCGAGGGCGTTGAGGAGTGGCAGGTCATCGCACAGGGGCGGGGGAATAATCACGCCGTCCAGGTCGTAGCGGCTGGTGAGGTGTTTGATGTGTTCTTCCAGGTTGGCTTCCTGGTAGGGGCACTGCTCAATAACCAATTGATAGCCCAATTCATTGCAGCGCTTTAATGTGCCGATTAAATACTCGCTGATAAAACTACCGAGCGAGTTATCGTAAAAAAATCCCATTAAATAGGATTGGGTGCCAGACAGGCTGCGCGCCGAAACATTCACGCGGTAATTTAATTTTTCCACCGCTGCCATGACACGGTTGCGGGTTTCCTCGCTGACTTTTGGATCTTTATTGAGCACCCGCGATACCGTCATCAAGGACACATCGGCCAGGGCGGCGACATCTTTCATGGTGGTATTTTTGGCTTTGCTGGTGGAGGGCGGCTTGCTCATAAGTCTCGCTAATCGAACGGGGATACTGGCTGGCTTTTTATCATACTCGGCCAGCGCGAGCTACGGACAAGAGGGCGAAAACCCTGCATTTCGTGCTAGTATGCGCCCACTTTAACCATCGCTGGGGCTTGTGATCATGCATTGTCCGTTTTGTAGCGCGGAAGATACCAAGGTAATTGACTCACGTTTGGTGGCAGAAGGCGATCAGGTTCGCCGCCGCCGCGAGTGTTTGTCCTGCCATGAACGCTTCACAACTTTCGAAGTAGCCGAACTGGTGATGCCGCGGATTATTAAACAAAACGGCACCCGCGAACCCTTCGACGAAAACAAACTGCGCGCCGGTTTGCTGCGTGCGCTGGAAAAGCGCCCGGTGAGTATCGAGGCGATTGAATCCGCCATCAACCACATCAAACATTTTTTACAGGCCACGGGTGAGCGTGAAGTAAAAGCCTTGTTGGTGGGTGAAAAAGTGATGGAACAGTTGAAGAAACTCGATGAAGTGGCCTATGTGCGCTTTGCCTCTGTGTATCGCCGCTTTAAGGATTTGAATGAGTTCCGGCAGGAAATTGACCGGCTTGAGCAGCAGCCGGAAGATCATAAGTAGCGTTTCATTATTAATAGCCTTTAACTTAATTACCAACAGCCGTTAATTAGCAACAGCTCTGAATTGTCCGGATTTGTATGGCGTTAACTCCCCAGGATTATGAATTTATGGCCCGTGCCCTGCGTTTGGCAGAGCGCGGCCTGTACACCACCATGCCCAACCCGCGTGTGGGTTGTGTGTTGGTAAAAGACGGGCAGGTTGTTGGCGAAGGCTGGCATGTGCGCACTGGCGAACCCCATGCAGAGGTGAATGCACTACTGGCGGCGGGCGATTCTGCAGATGCGCGCGGTGCCACAGTGTATGTCAGCCTGGAGCCCTGCAGTCATCACGGCCGCACCGGCCCTTGCTCGCAAGCCCTAGTGGATGCGGGCGTAAGTCGCGTGGTCTACGCGATGGAAGATCCCAATCCGCTGGTATCCGGGCGCGGTATTGAAATTATGCGTGCCGGTGGCATCCAGGTGGATGGTCCCCTCCTTGAAGACGATGCGCGCGCGTTGAATCCCGGCTTTATCAAACGTATGGAGCGCAAGCTGCCTTTTGTTCGCTGCAAAATGGCGATGAGCCTGGATGGTCGCACCGCGATGGAATCCGGCGAAAGCAAATGGATTACCGGGCCCAAAGCGCGCGCCGATGTACAGCGTTTGCGCGCGCGCTCCTGCGCAATCATTTCCGGCGTGGATTCGGTATTGCAGGACAACTCCTCATTAACCGTTCGTGCCGATGAACTGGATTTACCCAATGGCGATGAAATCGCCCAGCGCCAACCGCTGCGGGTGATTCTGGATTCGCACCTGCGCATACCGCGCAATGCCTTGATGTTCAAGCAATCCACCCCAATCTTGCTGGTGCACAATGGCTCTGCCACGACGGAGCAACTGGCGAACTGGCCCGAGTTTGTTGAACTGCTGGCGCTGCCGGCGAAAGATGGGCGCATCGATTTACTGGCGCTCTTGCGCGAACTGGCGCAGCGCCAATGCAATGAAGTGCTGGTGGAAGCAGGCGCGACCCTCTCTGGCAGTTTTTTACGGCGCGGTTTGCTGGATGAAATTATCGTCTACATGGCGCCCAAGCTGCTCGGCAGTAATGCCCGCCCGATTTTTGAATTGCCGCTGGAAACCATGTCGGCATCATTGGCATTAAAGATTAAAGACATCCGCGCGGTGGGCCGCGATTGGCGGATTACTGCCAGCCCGGATACTGAGTATTAAATCCCTCCTAACCTCCCTTTAGTAAAGGGAGGGACTGGGCCTTGCTTCGATGCAAATAGCGAAGTGATGTTCTAACTTCCCCCTTTAACAAAGGGGGACCGAGGGGGATTAAAACAATTTCTTTTTAGGTAGATAGTCTCGTGAACGATCAAGCTCCAGAATCCCCACCACCTTACACACCTCCGCCGGTCGATAACACGGCTTCCTATGGTCGTCGCCTGGGCGCATTTTTGCTTGACGGTCTGTTTATGATGATCGCCATGATGTTCCTCATGCAGTACCTGGGGCTAACAGAAATGGACCCGGAAAAAGCCAAAGACCCGGAGGCTATGCAGGCGGCGTTGATTGCCAAGCTGGGGGCTTTATCGAATGGGCAAAAAACCATTCTTACCATGTTTCCGTTTATTGCCTTCTTTGGCATGCATGGCTATTTGCTAAGTCGCTACGGCCAAACCATTGGCAAGCGTATGCTCGGTATCGCCATTGTCACTATGGATAATCGTGTACCGCCATTTTTCCAGTTGATCAGCCAGCGCTACCTAACCCAATGGCTGGCAGGCATGGTGCCGGTGATTGGTATCCTGCTGCGGCTGGTGGATATATTGGCGATCTTCCGTCCGGATCGTCGCTGCATCCACGATCATCTCGCCCGAACCAAAGTGATTGATTTGCGTATCCCGGTGGTGCAATCGCCGGATGCAGCCGTTGCACCCAGCAACAGTTTGATCGTCTAAGCGGAGGCGCTATTTTACTTAGCGGAGGCTCTATGTTTACCGGCATTATCGAAGCGATTGGTGAAGTGGTTGCCCTGCAACCCAAAAATGGCGACCTGCGTCTGCGCATCAAAACCAACAATTTGGATTTAGCCGATGTGCGCCTGGGTGATTCCATTGCCACTAACGGTGTTTGCTTAACCGTGGTGGATTTACCGGGCGATGGCTACTGGGCTGACGTATCGCGCGAAACCCTGGATAACACCAGCCTGCCGGAGTGGAAAGTCGGCCAGCGCGTGAATCTGGAAAAAGCCCTGACCCCGCAAACCCGTTTGGGTGGCCATATAGTGTCTGGTCATGTGGACGGTGTGGGCGAAGTAGTCAGCCGCCATCCCGATGCCCGCTCCGAGCGCTTTCGCATCCGCGCGCCCAAATCATTGGCAAAATATATCGCCCACAAGGGCTCAATCACGGTAGATGGAACTAGTCTTACAGTGAATAAAGTGGACGGCGCCGAGTTTGAACTCAACATAGTGCCCCACACGCTCCAAATGACCATTATGGACAGCTACAAAACCGGCAGCCGCATCAACCTGGAAGTGGATGTTCTCGCCCGCTACCTGGAGCGTTTGATGTGAGAATGAAGGCGACCTGATTATGGTGGCCGAGCAGGTGCGCCCGGAAGATATCAACTTTATGGCCACCCATGCGCGCGGCCTGATTTGTCTGACGCTCACTGCCGAGCGCTGCAAGCAACTGGATTTGCCGCTGATGGTGAGCGACAACAAATCCCAGCACACCACCAATTTCACGGTTTCGATTGAAGCGGCTGAAGGGGTGAGCACCGGCATTTCCGCTGCCGATCGCGCGCTGACCGTGCGCGCCGCAGTGAAAGCCAATGCGAAATCGACCGATATTGTCCAGCCCGGGCATATCTTCCCGCTGATGGCTCAACCCGGTGGTGTTATGAGCCGTGCCGGGCATACTGAGGCCGGTTGCGACCTGGCTCGCCTGGCGGGTTTTGAGCCGGCAGCGGTGATTGTGGAAGTGATGAATCCCGATGGCACTATGGCGCGCCGTGCGGATCTTGAGCAATTTGCCGAGCAACATGACTTGAAAATCGGTACCATTGCCGACCTGATTCACTACCGCGCCACCAAAGAAAAGACTGAGCCTCAAGCGCACTTCGGTCGCCGGCGGCAAAGGCTGGACTTACCAGGATGCGCTGCGCAAAGTCAGCGAAGAAGGTAAAGGCGTGGTGTTGCTGATTTGCCACGACGAGTCCACCAAGGAAGTAGAAGACAGCATCGACTGGTTAATTTCCGGCAAGCAACTGCGTCGCAGTTCGGAAGTGCTCTACAAACAAGTGGGTACCGGCTCGCAAATTTTGCGCGACCTGGGTGTGCGCAAAATGCGTGTGATGTCTGCACCCATGCGCTACTCCGCGCTCTCTGGTTTTGATTTGGAAGTGGTGGATTATGTCTGCCCGGAAGGCGATTAACGCTTCGCTGTTAATGGCCGTCAATGCGTTGAGCGCAAACAAGAATTCTGGTTATTTTTTGAGAAAATATTATGAGCAATATCAAGGTAGTTGAAGGTGATTTTTCCGCGTCTGCTGGCAAATACGCGTTGATCGTCAGCCGCTGGAACAGTTTTGTTGTGGAGAGTTTGAAAGACGGCGCGCTGGATACATTGCGTCGCCATGGCATTAAAGATGAAAACATCACCATCTATTACGCACCAGGCGCCTTTGAATTTCCGCTGACTGCGCAAAAAATTGCAGCGAAAAAAGAGTTTGATGCAATTATCGCCCTGGGCGCTGTGATTCGCGGCGGTACCCCGCACTTTGATTATGTTGCGGGCGAATGCACCAAAGGCCTTGCGCAGGTTTCCTTGCAATACGGTGTACCGGTAACTTTCGGTGTGCTGACTGTTGATTCCATTGAGCAAGCGATTGAGCGCTCTGGCACCAAAGCCGGTAATAAAGGTGTTGAAGCGGCTTCTACCGCGCTGGAAATGGTATCTCTGTTTGGCAAGATTTAAGCCCGGCATGATTGTAGGTTGGAAGAGCGAAGCGACTTCCGACATTTTGCGAATTCAATGTCGTAAATTTATGTCGGAAGTCGCTTCGCTCTTCCAACCTACACGTTGTAAATTTCTTTAATGGTTACCTCACGTAATCAATGTTCTTTATCAGGTAATTGCTCATGAGTACTTCATCAGGCCCACAAAAAGGCCACACCGCTGCCACTCGCCGCATGGCTCGTCACTACGCAATGCAGGGCGTCTTGCTACCTATGAATTTAAATTCCGCATTGACGTTCCCTACAAAGTTGTGATCAACGAAGCTGTTGCGCTGGCGAAAAAATTCGGCGCTGAAGATAGCCACAAGTTTATCAACGGTGTGTTGGATAAAACTGCCGCTGTGGTGCGTGCGCTGGAAGTGAAAGCCGAGCGCAACCAACGTTAAATCTATTGGTCCAATCAGTCATTACCGTGCCCGGCGAATTCCAGTTAATCCAGCAATTCTTCCAGCGCGAGCAGGCCGAACAGCCTGCTGAAGGCGTATTGCTGGGAATTGGCGATGACTGCGCACTGCTGCAAATCCCGGACGCAAAGCAGTTGGCGGTATCGGTAGATACCTTAGTTGCCGGCGTGCATTTTCCGGCTGATGCTGATGCCGAATTAATTGCCGAGCGCGCACTGCGCACTAACCTGAGCGATCTTGCGGCCATGGGTGCAGATCCGCTGTGGTTTACCCTGGCGCTGACGCTGCCAGAAGCCAATGAAGATTGGCTGCGCAGTTTCAGTCGCGGATTATTTGCCTGCGCACGCGAATATAAAATTGCATTAATTGGTGGCGACACCACCTCAGGCCCGCTCAGTATTACCATTCAGGTAATGGGGGCTGTTGCACCTGGTGCTGTGCTACGGCGCGACGGCGCCAATATTGGTGATTTTGTATTGGTCACTCATAGCCTGGGTGATGGTGCCGGGGCATTGGCGCTGATACAAAATCGCATTGTGTGCGACGACCAATCAGCAAATTATTTGCATGAACGTTTTTATCGTCCGACACCACGCTTGCAGGAATCTGCATTCATTCGCGAACTGGCAACGGCGGCGCTGGATATTTCTGATGGACTGGTTGCCGATTTACAACATATTTGTGATGCCAGTGATGTAGGTGCGGTAATTGATGTAGAAAACCTGCCATTATCGCCCGCGTTACAGGCATTGAATAATCAGGCGCAAGCGTTGGAGTGGGCGCTCAGTGGCGGTGACGATTACGAATTATGTTTTACTGTCGCCCCGGAAAAAATGGCTGATGTCGCCATGTTAATTGCCCAGGGAAAATTAGCTGCAACAGTGATTGGCGAAATTATCCCGGGCCATAAAGTTATTTGTGAATTTGAAGGCGAGCCGTTTGCGCTTGCCAACACTGGATACCAGCACTTTTAACAGTGCGAATTTAATAATGAATACACCCAGTCTTAAACAAGTATTTACCAACCCCTATCATTTGTTTGCATTTGGTTTTGGTAGTGGCCTTGCACCCAAAGCACCAGGAACCTTTGGTACTTTGGCAGCTATCCCGATTTTTTTAGTGATTCAGG
>JAGKWY010000222.1 GCA_021151625.1 Gammaproteobacteria bacterium
CTTGCAAAGGGCGCATAAGTGCGCGAATCCGAAATATCGCACAGAAGGGAAGGATTTAACAAGCAGAAATTTATCGCCCTGTTCACAGTTTAAACAGGGGCGAAAAATTCATCAGGCAGCAGCAATAGGCTCAATGTAGGTAATTGGCGATGATTGATTTTCCTCGAAAGTGACAATTTCCCAAGCATCCGGCTGCTCTAACAAGAGTCGCAACGCCCGGTTATTCAGTGAATGTCCCGATTTATGGGCGCGATATTCACACAACAAACTGTTACCCAACATGTACAAATCACCAATGGCATCCAGCACTTTATGCTTCACAAACTCATCTTCGAAGCGCAAGCCATCTTCATTAAGGATCTTGTACTGATCTACCACAATCGCATTATCCATACTGCCACCACGGGCCAAGCCCTTGGAGCGCAGGTACTCAATCTCGTGCATAAAACCAAAGGTACGAGCGCGACTAATATCAGTCACAAACGAGGAGCTGGAAAAATCCAGCTCAGTTTGTGGACGGCGATCCTTAAACACCGGGTGATCAAACTCGATGGAGAAAGACACTTTGAAACCATCAAAGGGGAGAAAGCTGGCCACTTTATCGCCATCTCTCAACGTCACCTCTTTCTTGATGCGAACGAACTTTTTAGGCGCATTTTGTTCCTGGACGCCGGCAGATTGAATCAGGAACACAAAGGGTCCGGCGCTGCCATCCATGATCGGAATTTCGGGCGCATTAAGTTCGACTATCGCATTATCTATTCCCAACCCAGCCAAGGCAGACATCAAGTGTTCAACGGTAGAAACCCTGACATCGTCTTTAATCAGGCAGGTAGAAAGCGTGGTTTCCCCTACATTTTTCGCAGTGGCCTTAATCTCCACCGGAGGATTCAAATCCACCCGGCGAAACAAAATACCGCTATCAATAGGAGCTGGCTTAAGGGTCAACTGAATTTTGTCCCCTGTGTGCAAGCCAACACCTGTGGTGCGTATCGAGTTTTTTAAGGTTCGCTGTTTAATCATCTTTTCACCCGCAGTCGTTTTACTCGCATTAATTACAGCAGTATTTAAAACAAGCCATTAACCAATGCTGAATAAGGATCAGGGCCAAGATCACCCTGTAATTACCCGGGCATGTTACCAATGGTGACAGGGATCGGCCAGTTAAAACCGGCAATACCTGTCATAGCCAATAACTTAAAACATCTATCGATTAATCTGCCTGACGGCGCAAGAATGCTGGAATATCCAGATATTCCAATTCTTTTTCGCCCAGTGGTGCCGCCAAAGCAGCTGCGCCGGCAGAACTGGTGTTAGCGCGCAACTGCGCCGGACGCTCAACCGGGTAATCTACAGAGCGACGAGTATTGTCGATTACTTTAGTTGGCGCAGGCTTGTTTTCTTTAACAGGCGCCGCAGCCTTGGCAACAACACCCAAGCCTGTAGCAACTACAGTAACGCGCAGCTCGTTAGTCAATTCCGGATCAATTACTGTACCCACAACCACAGTGGCATCGCCTGATGCAAACTCTTCAATGATGCTACCTACTTCAGAGTACTCACCCAGAGACAAATCGATACCAGCGGTGATATTTACCAGAATACCGCGCGCACCTTGCAGATTTACATCTTCCAGCAATGGGCTGCGAATCGCGGCTTCAGCAGCTTCACGCGCACGATTTTCACCGGTAGATTTACCAGTACCCATCATCGCCATGCCCATTTCAGACATAACTGTACGTACGTCTGCGAAGTCCACGTTGATCATACCCGGACGAATAATCAGGTCAGCAATGCCTTGCACCGCACCGAGCAATACGTTGTTTGCCGCCTTGAATGCATCCAGCAAGCTGGTAGATTTTCCCAGCACTGACAATAATTTTTCGTTAGGAATTGTAATCAGCGAATCAACGCGCTCACCCAATTCTTTAATGCCCGCGTCCGCAATGGTCATGCGTTTGCGACCTTCAAATGGAAATGGTTTGGTCACCACTGCCACGGTGAGAATTCCCAGATCGCGAGCAACTTCTGCAACAACTGGTGCTGCACCAGTACCAGTACCACCGCCCATACCCGCCGCGATAAATACCATGTCTGCACCACGCAGTACTTCTGCGATGCGCTCGCGATCTTCCATCGCCGCCTGACGACCCACTTCCGGGTTTGCACCGGCACCAAGACCTTTGGTCATGGAATTGCCCAACTGCAATACCGTGCGAGCATCGATATCTTTCAGTGCCTGCGAATCGGTATTGGCGCAAATAAATTCAACGCCTTCGATTTTGCTGGCAATCATGTGTTTGACCGCGTTACCGCCGCCGCCGCCCACACCAATCTGCGCGGCCTCCGCCCCCACCATGCTGTTGCTTCATGGCATAAATCAGCAAACCAACACCGGTCGAGTAAATCGGGTTATTCACTATGTCCGATAATCCGCGAATATTTTGCGGAGCACCCAAGCGCACCGGCATATGGAAAATTTCTTCCGCCAACTCAATCACACCTTCCATTTTGGAAGTACCACCAGTCAGCACTATGCCGGCAGCAATCAAATCTTCATAACCACTGCGGCGCAATTCCGCTTGCACCAGGGTAAACAATTCGTCATACCGCGGCTCAACCACTTCCGCCAATGCCTGACGAGATAAATCGCGCGGTTGGCGGTCCCCCACACTGGGCACTTTGATGGTTTCATCCGGGCTGGTCAGCTTTGCCAACGCGCAGGCGTACTTGATTTTGATTTCTTCCGCATTCGGTGTTGGTGTACGCAAAGCCATGGCGATATCGTTAGTCACTTGATCGCCAGCAATTGGAATAACCCCGGTATGGCGAATAGCACCATCTTTAAAAATAGCTATGTCCGTCGTGCCGCCACCAATATCGACAACACACACACCTAATTCTTTTTCATCGTCGGTCAGCACTGAGTAACTGGAAGCAAGTTGTTCCAGAATGATGTCTTCCACTTCCAGGCCACAACGACGGATACACTTTTCAATATTTTGTGCCGCGTTTACCGCGCAGGTCACCAAATGCACCTTGGCTTCCAGGCGTACCCCGGACATTCCCAATGGTTCTTTCACGCCATCCTGATCATCAATCAGGAACTCCTGCGGCAAAATGTGCAGGATTTTCTGGTCTGCCGGAATCGCTACAGCTTGGGCCGCATCAATTACACGCTCCAAATCCTGCGGAAATACTTCTCGATCGCGAATCGCCACAATACCGTGGGAGTTCAAACTGCGAATATGACTACCGGCAATACCCGCATACACCGAGTGAATCTGGCAACCGGCCATCAATTCCGCTTCTTCGATTGCGCGTTGAATCGATAACACTGTCGATTCGATATTTACCACCACGCCTTTTTTCAAACCATTGGAACGATGGGAACCAATTCCAACAATTTCCAATTGGCCTTCAGGAGTAATAGCACCAACGATAGCCACAACCTTGGATGTGCCTATATCCAGGCCTACAATCATTTTGTTGTCACTAGCG
>JAGKWY010000223.1 GCA_021151625.1 Gammaproteobacteria bacterium
TTGTCAGTTTCAATATCAACAATCAGTTCATCGCGCTTGACAGCTTCGCCAGGTTTTTTGTGCCAGGTTGCTACCGTGCCATCTGCAACGGATTCAGGGAATGTAGGGGCTTTGATTTCGATACTCATGCTATTCCATCTCTCTGTAGCGCTAGGATTATTTGATCAACTCAATCAGTTAAAAAGCTCTCACACAGTGAGAGCTTTGTTTACAAAACGTTTTTCTTCTTCGATATGCGCAGACATATAACCACCTGCTGGTGCAGCAGAAGGCTCGCGACCCACATAATCAAGGTGCAGCGCTTTGCCGAATACATCAGCAACGACATGACGCATATGGTGCTGGCTGCTGTACCAGGCGCCCTGGTTCATTGGCTCTTCCTGACACCAGAAAATATCCTTGATGTTTTTGAATGGCGCCAAGGCCGCTTTCAATTCTGCTTCAGGGAACGGATACAATTGTTCCAAACGAATCAAAGCAACATTATCCAGGTTGCGCGCAGTGCGCTCTTCCAACAAGGTGTAATAAACCTTACCGCTACACAGAATGACACGTTGCACTTTTGCTGCATCAACGCTTGCGTCTGCGATTACGTTTTGGAAACTGCCATTTGCCAAATCTTCCAAAGTAGAAGTTGCCAACTTATGACGCAGCAATGATTTCGGACTCATCACAACCAATGGACGACGCATTGGGCGAACCGCCTGACGACGCAACATATGGAACACTTGCGCAGGAGTTGATGGTCCCAAATTACCAGACCTTTTGGTGAAGTAGTTGAATAACCGTATTCGAATGCCAGTACAGCCTCTTCGGAAAGGTATGAGTCAAACAGCTCGAAGGATGGCTGATCGGCCTTCATGTTAGCCAGCGCAGTGTAGGCAGAGCCATCTTTCTGGCTGTGCACAGTTGCGTGACGATGCGAGAAAGTACCGCGACCAACGTCCTGGCCGGTCATACGCACCGGATAACCCTGCTCCACCAGCGTAGCGTAAGCCAAAGTTTCAGCCATACCCCAGTTAAGCGGCAGAGCACCACCAGCCATTTTGCGACGGTCTTCGTAAATTTTTTCTACTTGCTTCTGCAATACGATCCCATCAGGGATTTCGCACATTTTATGTGCTGCAGCTTGCAGGGCTTTTAACTCATAGCCGGTGTTGGCTGGAGTTATCCAATCGTGGCCGATGTATGGAGTCCAATCCACAAACAAAGTGCGATCAGGCTCACTTACCAAACCACTCGCAACATGCTCACCGCGATCCAGTGCCGCACGGTAATTGGTAGTCAAATCATCTGCCGCCGCTTGAGTTAACAGATTTTCTGCAACCAGCTTGTCGGCATAGAGAGTGCGAGTAGTTTTAAGGGCACGAATAATTTGATACATCAGTGGTTGGGTTGCTGATGGCTCGTCGGTTTCATTGTGGCCGCGACGACGATAGCAAACCAAATCGATCACTACGTCTTTTTTGAATTCGTAACGATAATCCATTGCCAATTGAGCAATGAACAACACCGCTTCCGGATCGTCACCATTCACGTGGAAAATCGGACACTCGATCATTTTTGCAACGTCGGTACAGTATTCTGTAGAACGCGCATCTTCACGTTTGTTGGTGGTGAAACCAACCTGGTTGTTGATCACAATATGCAAAGTACCACCGGTACCGTAGGCGCGGGTTTGGGACATTTGAAATGTCTCCATCACCACACCTTGACCAGCGAATGCAGCATCTCCGTGGATATTAATAGCGACTACTTTTGATCCGGTTTTATCGCTGCGACGATCCTGACGTGCACGCACAGAACCTTCAACCACCGGAGATACAATTTCCAAATGCGATGGGTTAAAAGCCATCGCCATATGCAATTCGCCACCAGGGGTCATCACGTTGGATGAGAAACCTGAGTGATACTTCACATCACCGGAAGTATTTAGCGAACGCTTGCCATCGAATTCAGCAAACAATTCTGCGGGGTTTTTACCGAACACGTTAACCAGCGTATTCAAACGGCCACGGTGCGCCATACCCAATACAATTTCTTTTGCACCATAAGTACCGGCGCGCTTCACCAACGCATCCACTAATGGAATGAAGCTCTCGCCGCCCTCCAAACCGAAACGTTTGGTGCCAGGATATTTACTATCGAGGTGACGCTCCAGGCCTTCAGCTGCTGTTAAACGCTCCAGCAACGACAAACGTTGTTCTTTAGTGAATTCCGGATTTGAACGCACGCTTTCAAGGCGCTGTTGCAGCCATTGTTTTTCAGCCAAGGGCGTGATGTGCATGATTTCAGCACCGATATGACCGCAATAGGTCTTCTCCAATGCTTCAATAATTTCACGCAGGGTTGCTTGTTCTTTCCCAATAAACAAACTGCCAGTGCTAAACACTGTATCCAGATCCGCATTGGTTAAGCCGTGGAATTGCAAATCCAGGTCAGCAACTGGTTCACGCACCATCAATCCCAGTGGATCGAGTTGCGCTTTTTGATGCCCGCGGAAGCGGTACGAACTAATTAACTGCAGAACTTTAATTTGCTTTTGTTCATGTTCAGCACTAACTGAACCACCGGCAACAGTCACGGTGCGAACACGGGACTTACCCAACTGCTCAAACTGAGCGCGAATGACTGAATGGGGAGTATCTTGCGTCAGTACGCCATTTACACGCGGCAACTGATCGAAGTAATTACGCCATTCTTCAGGAACGGCATTAGGATTGTGTAAATACGTGTCGTAGAGCTCTTCGACATAAGCAGCGTTCCCATTCAGATACGCAAAAGCGCCACCTTAGGTAGCGCTCTGTAACAACATGTTGCGTATATGACCGATGGCTCGCGTCGGGTTCAACCCTTTGGGGCAAACCGCCACACAGTTTTGGATACCATGACAACGGAATACACTGAATGGGTCATCCAAATTAGCCAATCGTTTCTGGGTTGCCATATCGCGGCTGTCAGCCAGGAAACGATAAGCCTGTAATAAACCAGCCGGGCCGATAAATTTATCAGGATTCCACCAGAAGGATGGACAACTGGTTGAACAACAGGCGCAGAGTATACACTCATAAAGACCATCAAGCTTCTCGCGATCTGCAGGAGATTGCAAACGCTCAATTGCCGGAGCTGGCGTATCGTTCTGCAGGTAGGGCTCGATCTTTTTGTATTGATCGTAGAACTGGGTCATATCAACCACCAGATCACGAATCACCGGCAAACCTGGCAATGGACGCAAAATCAGTGTGTTATTTTTTATACACTCGGATATTGGCTTGATACACGCCAAACCGTTTTTGCCATTAATGTTCATACCATCAGAACCACACACACCTTCACGGCATGAACGACGGTAAGCAAGACTTTCGTCCTGAGCCTTCAACAGTTCAAGGACATCCAGCACCATTAAATCTTTACCCTGAGTATCAATCTCATAGGTCTTCATGTAAGGCGCATTATCAGTTTCAGGGTTGTAGCGATAAACTTGTACTTTCAACATGATGTCTGCTCCCGATTAGTAAGTGCGTTTTTTGGGTTGGAAAGCTTCCATAGTGCGCGGTTTGAAATTCACCGCACGCTTGCCAACGCGCTTTTCGCCGGGGAAATACATGGAGTGACACGTTGCTCTTATCAGTGATAGCAACATTCTCAATACGCTTACGCAATTCAGCCAACTGCTGAATACCCTTCTGCATAAACTCGCCTTTGCGGAATACACCGAAGTAGTTTTGCATAATCGTTTGCAGCTCTTTACGCAGAACAGCAGCGCTCTCACCAGTGGTAGAGGTGTTGATTTTATTCAGACGCGCCATGGCTTTATCGATATCAGCCTGGGTTGCATCGCGATGCTCAATGCCTTCGCGCAACGCTTTTTCAATGTACAAACCAGCAGCACGACCAAATACAACCAGATCAAGCAGCGAGTTACCACCCAAACGGTTCGCGCCATGCACAGATACACAAGCCACTTCACCACAAGCGAAGAGACCATCGATAACAACGTCGTTGCCTTCAGCATCAACAGTTAATGCTTGGCCATTTACGTTAGTAGGAACACCACCCATCATATAGTGACAGGTCGGAACCACAGGAATTGGAGCGTAGACCGGATCAACGTGCGCAAAGGTACGTGACAATTCACAAATGCCTGGCAGCTTGCTTTCCAAAACCTCTTCACCGAGATGATCAAGTTTCAGCAATACGTGATCTTTGTTTGGACCAACACCGCGACCCGCGATAATTTCCTGAATCATGGAACGCGCAACTACGTCACGACCAGCAAGGTCTTTCGCATTAGGCGCATAGCGCTCCATAAAACGCTCGCCATCAGCGTTGATCAGGTAACCGCCTTCACCGCGACAACCTTCAGTTACCAACACCCCAGCACCGGCAATACCTGTCGGGTGGAATTGCCACATTTCGATATCTTGCACCGGGAAGCCGGCACGTAGCGCCATACCAACACCATCACCGGTATTGATGTGCGCGTTAGTAGTAGAAGCGTAGATACGCCCTGCACCACCCGTAGCCAATACGGTAGCCTTGGCTTTTACATAAACGGTTTCGCCATCTTCAATGTTGATCGCGATAACACCAACCACAGCACCATCAGCATTCTTAACCAGATCAACTGCAAACCACTCATTCAGGAATACAGTTTTATTTTTCAGGTTGCCCTGATACAGGGTGTGAAGAAGCGCATGGCCCGTACGGTCTGCAGCAGCGCAAGTACGCGCAGCCTGACCACCTTCACCGAAGTTTTTGGATTGACCGCCGAATGGGCGCTGATAAATACGACCTTCGTCGGTACGTGAGAATGGCAAACCCATGTGCTCTAATTCGAACACCGCCTCCGGACCAACTGAACACATATATTCAATTGCATCCTGATCACCGATATAGTCTGAGCCTTTTACGGTGTCATACATGTGCCAGCGCCAATCATCGTTCGGGTCAGCACTGGCGATCGCACAAGTAATACCGCCTTGAGCAGATACAGTGTGCGAACGGGTTGGAAATACTTTGGTAATTACGGCAGTTTTGTAACCGGATTGGGCCAACTGCAATGCTGCGCGCATACCGGCGCCGCCGCCGCCAATCACAATACCGAACTGGCTGTAAAGTGATTGCCACTGCTCGAAAGTCAATTCTGGATTCAATACAAGATAAGCTACGATAAAGATGGTGTAAGCCGCCATCACGGCACCACCGACGCGCTGAATCAGCCAATCGTAAAGGCCGCTGCGTCCGAAACTGGTTACTGAAGTTACCATACCCAAACTCCTGCCAAAACGATCAACACAATGGCAACAACCAGAGCCAACTTGGCGCCAGTTTGACCACCTTTCAAAGATTCACCGACACCGAAATCCATGATCAAATGGCGAATGCCCATTACCATGTGATAAGCCAAACCGGCCAACACTACCCAAAGGATAATTTGGCAAACCGGGCTAGCAGCGAGATCGCGAATGCTGTTGAAGCCTTCTTGCGAATCCAGGCTGGCATCAAGCATCCATAGCAGGACAGCAACACCAGCAAAAAGGAAAACGCCAGAAACACGATGAAGAATGGAAACGTAAGCAGTGATGGGAAGTTTTATTGTTGCTATATCAAGATTGACAGGTCTT
>JAGKWY010000028.1 GCA_021151625.1 Gammaproteobacteria bacterium
CTCTTAGGAGATTATCATGAGTAACCCAATTATCGATGCACTGGAAAAAGAACAGCTCAAGTCAAACCTGCCTGAGTTTTCTCCTGGTGATACCGTTGTAGTAAACGTAAAAGTAAAAGAAGGTGACCGCGAGCGTGTTCAGGCTTACGAAGGTGTTGTAATTGCTATTCGTAACCGTGGCCTTAACTCTGCTTTCACCGTGCGTAAAATTTCTCACGGTGTAGGTGTTGAGCGTACTTTCCAAACTCACAGTCCGTTGATCGACAGCGTTGTGCTGAAGCGTCGTGGTGATGTGCGTCAAGCTAAACTTTACTATCTGCGTGACCTTACTGGTAAGGCTGCTCGTATTAAAGAGAAGCTGGTATAAGATTAAATCGATCTTGTCGATTGAAAAAAGCCGAAACAGGAAACTGTTTCGGCTTTTTTGTTTATGTAGTTGTTTATAGGTATTTTATAGGTTTTTTATTGTTATTTTGATTTCTTTTTGGCGTTGTCGGGTGTTAAGTTAGCCCTGAATCGTTGGTTTCGATTTCTGTATAGGGTGATGGATAAATGCGTAAAAATTTGCCAGAGGGTAACGCTGATCAAACCAAGATGCCCAGTGTTGCTGATTTGGATCTTATTAGCGCATTTCTTGATAGTAGTTGGATGGAGAAAGGATTAAGTCATCATACGCAAGAATCTTATCGCCGCGATTTATCGCAGTTTGCAATTTGGTTGAATCTGAAGGGTGATGAATTGATTGTTGCAGATTCAGCAGCAATCCAGCAGTTCCTCGATTTTCGCTTCCAGCAAAAGTTGTCCAGTAGAACCTCTGCTCGTTTTCTGTCGTGTTTGCGAGGTTTTTACCGATATCTGTTGCGCGAAGGTTTGTTGAAGGAAAGCCCGGTTGCGCTGATAGAAAATCCGAAATTAGGCAAGCCTTTACCGAAATCTTTAACGGAATCTGATGTCGAAGCACTGCTCGCTGCGCCTGATGTCGAGAATCCAATCGGGTTGCGCGATCGCACTATGCTCGAGGTTCTGTATGCCTGTGGTTTGCGGGTTAGCGAATTGGTGGGTTTGAGCATGGCTCAAATCAATCTTCGCCAGAATGTTGTTCGTATCCTGGGAAAGGGCAGCAAAGAGCGACTGGTACCTATGGGCGAAGAGGCTGCGCGCTGGTTGGAGCGGTATTTACGCGAAGCGCGACCTGTGTTGCTGAATAATATCCCTGATGAGATAGTATTCCCCAGTACAAGGGCACAACCTATGACTCGCCAGACCTTTTGGTACCGAATCAAGTATTGGGCTGAGGTTGCAGGTATTCAGGCAGAGTTGTCGCCACATACTTTGCGCCATGCGTTTGCGACCCATTTATTGAATCACGGAGCAGATTTACGTGTGGTACAGTTGCTGCTCGGGCATAGCGATTTATCAACAACCCAAATTTATACCCATGTGGCAAAACTGCGGATGAAACAACAGCATGCGCTTCATCATCCGCGCGGTTAACGACGTTTATTGACTTTTACGAGACATTATTATGATAAAAACATTGAAACACTTAGGATTGGTTGCGCTGGCTGGGCTGTCTATTTCAGCCATGGCGCCTATGGCATTGGCTCAAGGTGAGCTGCTCAAGCGTAAGTCGGTAGAAGAAACTATTTTGGAAAACCTGCACAAGGCGCGCCCGGATATCAATTTCGGTCAGCCACGCCCTTCAATGATTAAAGGTCTATATCAAGTTCAGGTTCCTGGCGGTCCTATCCTCTATGTAACCCCGGAGGGAGATAAGTTTATTGCGGGCGAAATCTTTGGTATTGATTCAACGGGTTTCTCCAAGCTGGAAGATCCTTTTGTAATAGAAGAGCGTAAAAAGGCGCTGGCTTCGCTGGATGGTAAGACCAGCATCAACTTCAAGCCAAAAGGTAAAGCCAAAGCGGTAGTTTATGTGTTCACCGATGTGGACTGTGGCTACTGCCGCAAGCTGCATAGCCAGATGCATGCATATGACGAAGGTGGGCAGCAAAAGCCGGGCTACAACGATCTGGGTATAGAGATTCGCTACCTGGCTTATCCTCGCGCAGGTATTCCCAGTCCATCAGCAGACAAGTTGATTTCCGCATGGTGTGCGAAAGACAGACAGTCTGCGTTAACCAAATTGAAGATTGATGAGTCTATCCCTGGCGCAACCTGTGATAATCCGGTTGCACAACAGTTCCAATTGGGTGGTCAGTTGGGTGTAAATGGAACTCCAGCGCTGTTCCTGCCAGATGGCAAGTTGATGCCTGGTTATTTGCCACCAGAAGATCTGGCGCGTACCCTGGGTATTTAATTGACCTGTTATCGCTGAAATTCAGTATATCGCAACCTGTGTTTTGGTTGCATTTAGCGATGCAATTGACACTGACGGCCACCATGAGTATGGTGGCCGTCTTTTTTAGTATTGGCGTAAATCTCCCTTAAATTTGACGAGGAAATCACCTTGAACCCGGTAAGAATAGGCATCTGCGGTCTGGGAACCGTAGGCAGCGGTACAGTAAATATTCTCACGCGCAACAAAGCGCATATTGATGCCCGTGCCGGTTGCAATATTTCCATCGTTCAAATTGGTGCGCGTCGCGATAACCCCAATGTAGATACCTCAAAATTCAACGTTACTCGCGACATCTTTGAAGTGGCGAATAACCCGGATGTTGACGTGTTGGTTGAAGTAATTGGCGGCACCACTATCGCCAAAGATCTGGTACTTAAAGCCATTGAAAATGGCAAGCACGTGGTCACCGCTAACAAGGCGCTGATTGCTCACTACGGCAATGAGATTTTTGCTGCTGCCAAGGCGAAAGGTGTAACTGTCGCTTTTGAGGCAGCCGTTGCAGGTGGTATTCCCATTATTAAAGCGATTCGTGAAGGCTTGGCGGCCAACAATATTGAATGGTTGGCGGGCATTATTAATGGCACTGGCAACTTTATCCTCACTGAGATGCGCGATAAAGGCCGTTCATTTGATGATGTATTGGCTGAAGCCCAGGCTCTCGGCTATGCCGAAGCAGACCCCACTTTTGATGTGGAAGGTATTGATGCCGCGCACAAGCTGGTAATTCTTGCTTCACTGGCTTTTGGCATCCCATTAGAGATCAGCAAAGTCTTTACTGAAGGCATTACTAAAATCGCCAGCGAAGATGTGACCTATGCTGAAGAGCTGGGTTATCGCATCAAGAATCTGGGTATTGCCCGTCGTACCGATAAAGGTATTGAATTGCGCGTACATCCAACCCTGATCCCCGAGAAGCGTTTGATTGCCAATGTTGATGGTGTGATGAACGCGGTATTGGTGAAGGGCGATGCTGTTGGCCCAACTCTTTATTACGGTGCTGGTGCCGGTTTCAGAAGGAGGCGAAAGAAGGCGAGTCTAGCGTCCCTCTGATTTTGCTGACCAATAAAGTGCAGGACAAAAAGCTGGCTGCTGCCATTCGTAGCATTGAAGCACTGGATTCTATTAGCGGTTCCGTACAGCGTATTCGTGTTGAAGCGCTGAAATAATTCGTAACCCGGCGAGCAAAAATTTTTTAAAGGTTATTTATTGTGAAATACATCAGTACTCGCGGCCAGGCGCCCGCACTTAGCTTTGAAGAAGTAGTACTTACTGGTTTGGCACCGGATGGTGGTTTGTACGTACCTGAAACCCTGCCGACGTTTTCTAAGGAAGAAATTGCATCCTGGGCCGGTTTGTCTTATCAGGAGCTCGCATTTAATGTGATGAAGCCATTTGTGGCGGGTGCAATTAGCGATGCAGACTTCAAAAAAATCATCGCTGATGCCTATGCGACTTTCCGTCACGATGCGATTGCGCCATTGGTGCAAACTGCGCACAACGAGTGGATTCTGGAGTTGTTCCAGGGGCCAACACTTGCGTTTAAAGATTTCGCGTTGCAATTCCTCGGTCACTTGCTTGATCACCTGCTGAAAAAGCGCAACCAAAAAGTGGTGGTGATGGGTGCAACTTCCGGCGATACCGGTTCGGCAGCAATTGAAGGCTGCCGTCGTTGCGACAACATCGATATTTTTATCATGCACCCGAACAATCGTGTGTCCAATGTACAGCGTCGTCAAATGACCACTGTGCTTGCTCCCAACGTATTTAACATCGCGCTCGAAGGTAATTTCGATGATTGCCAAAATATGGTGAAAGCCAGTTTCGGTGATCAATCTTTCTTGCCAGAAGGTCGTCAGTTGGTGGCAGTAAACTCGATTAACTGGGCGCGCATCATGGCGCAAATCGTTTATTACTTTTACGCTGGTTTGGCTGTGGGTGCACCGCATCGTCCAGTGGCTTTCTCGGTTCCCACTGGAAATTTTGGCGATATTTTCGCAGGTTACCTCGCTAAGAAAATGGGCTTGCCGGTTGATCAATTAGTTATCGCAACTAATAGCAATGATATTCTGCACCGTTGTATTAGCAGCAATGATCACAGCAAGCATCAGTTGCAACACACTTTGTCGCCCAGTATGGACATTATGGTGTCCAGCAACTTCGAGCGTATGCTGTTTGATTTGTATGATCGTGACGGCAGTGCAATTCGCCAGCTGATGGAAGATTTCAAATCCGGCAGCATGACATTGAAAGAGTCTGCGCTGGTGCGTGCACGTGAATTGTTTACCAGTCACGGTGTTAGCGATGAAGTGACTATCGATGTGATTCGCGAAGTATTTGATCGCACGGAATATCTGCTGGACCCGCACACCGCAATTGGTGTGGATGCTGCGCGCAAAACCCGTCGTCGTCAGGATATTCCAATGGTTGTGTTGGCTACCGCGCATCCGGCGAAATTCCCGGAAGCAGTGCGTAAGGCCGGGCAGGGCGATGACCCTGCGTTGCCGCATCACATGAAGGATTTATTTGAGCGTGAAGAGCGCTACACCGTATTGCCACAAGACCTCACCAAGGTGCAGCAATTTGTTGCCGCGAATGTGCGCAAGTAACTTTATGTAATACCAAAAAGCCGCACTGGAAATTCCAGTGCGGCTTTTTTTATTCTCCCCTCTTTGAAAAAGAGGGGTTAGGGGAGATTAGAATCTGTCCCGACCTCCTTTTCAAAAGAAAGGCACAACTTTTAAAGTCATAAACAACTATGCAAAAAACTATTCGTCGCCGTGAGTTGATGCAACTCGCACAATTTGATCAGCCGCTGCATCCATTACTTCAGCGAATTTATTCGACGCGCGGTGTGCAACATGGGCGCGAATTGCAATATCAATTGGCGCATTTGTTAAAGCCGAACTTTAAGGGGTTGCCAGAGGCGGTGAGCTTGCTGGCAGATGCAGTGGTAGCACAAGCGAAAATCGTGATTGTGGGCGATTTTGATGCAGATGGCGCAACCAGCAGCGCGCTTGCGGTATTGGCATTGCGCGCAATGGGTTTATCCAATGTGGATTTCCTGGTGCCCAATCGCTTTGAATATGGCTACGGATTAACACCGGAAATAGTGGCAGTCGCTGCCGCTATGCAGCCGGATATTATTATTACCGTTGATAACGGTATCTCCAGTATTGAGGGGGTAAATGCTGCGCGGGAGCTGGGCATCGCGGTAATAGTGACCGATCACCATTTGCCCGGCGCGGAACTACCGGATGCTGATGCAATTGTGAACCCTAATCAACCGGGGTGCGAATTTCCGAGTAAAAACCTTGCGGGTGTGGGGGTTATTTTTTATGTGATGAATGCCTTGCGCGCAGAGCTGCGTCAAATTGGTTGGTTCGAGGAGAATGGAATCACCGAGCCGAATATGGCGAGCTTTCTTGATCTGGTTGCATTGGGAACTGTAGCGGACGTGGTACCGCTGGATCACAATAATCGCATTCTGGTGGCGCAGGGGTTGGAGCGAATTCGCGCGGGGCGCTGCCGACCCGGCATTAAAGCCATGCTGGAAGTTGCCGGCAAACAAGCCCATAAACTAGTGGCGAGCGATTTTGGTTTTGCCTTGGGACCGCGTTTAAATGCGGCAGGGCGGTTGGATGACATGTCGCTCGGTATCCAGTGTTTACTATGTGAGAGCGACAATCTTGCGCGCGAAATGGCGGCGCAAATGGATGAATTAAATCGCGATCGTAAAGCCATAGAGACTGGCATGCAGCAGGAAGCCATGAGCATGCTGCAAAAAACCTTGCAAACCGATGCAAAAGATTTGCCCTGGGGTGTGTGCTTATTTGATGAAACCTGGCATCAGGGTGTTATTGGAATTCTCGCGTCGCGCATAAAAGATAAATACCATCGCCCGACAATTGTATTTGCCGATGTAGGTGATGGTGAAATAAAAGGTTCAGCACGTTCTGTTCCCGGTCTACATATTCGCGATGCGCTGGATGCAGTAGCGGCACGCCATCCGCAGTTGCTGCAAAAATTTGGTGGCCACGCCATGGCGGCGGGTATGAGTTTGACGCGCATAAATTTTTCCGCTTTCGCACAAGCATTTGATGACGAAGTTCGCCGCCAGTTAACTGAGGCAGATTTGCAAGCTGAGGTTATGAGCGATGGAGAATTGGCAGCGCAGGATTTGTCTCTGTCTGTAGCTACACAATTGCGCGAAGCAGGCCCCTGGGGGCAACATTTTCCCGAGCCGGTGTTTGATGGTGAGTTCTATTTGTTGCAGCAGCGCAAGGTGGGTGAGAAACATTTGAAAATGACACTGGCGATAGATGCGCAAGGCCAGCAGCTTGTCGATGCCATTGCGTTTAATGTAGATACAAATATTTGGCCAAATCCGCAAATACAGCGCGTGCGCCTTGCGTATAAATTGGATATCAATGAGTTTCGCGGCAACACCAATCTGCAATTATTAGTGGATTATCTAGAACCGCTGTAAGCAGCGGCCCACGATGTCTGCGTTATTGCGGAAGTAAGTTTTTCTTAATTTCCGGCAGTGCGTTGTTCACAATAATGGGTTGTGCCTCTGCAGTGGGATGAATTCCATCGCGTTGCATAAGCTCTGCTTTTCCGCCAATTCCTTCCAGCAAAAATGGAATTAATCCCGCCTGATTTTTTTCGGCCAGTGTTGCATAAAGTACTTTGAACTGAGTGCTGTAGCGCGGGCCATAGTTGGGTGGAATTTGCATGCCGGCGAGTATTACTTTTGCTCCTGCTTTCTCGCTGGCATCAATCATGGTTTGCAAATTATTTTCCAATAATTTTAATGGATGCCCCCTTAAGCCGTCATTGCCGCCCAGTTCCAAAACAACTACATCGGGTTTGTGCTCATCCAATAGTGCAGGCAAGCGAGTTTTTCCGCCGGAGCTGGTTTCACCGCTCACACTCGCATTAATAATTTTCACCTTGTGAGTTTTGTTTAATTCTTTTTCCAGCAAGTTAACCCAACCTTGTTGGATGTCAATGCCGTAGCCCGCGCTCAAGCTATCGCCCAGTACCAGTAACTTGGTGGTGGGTGATTGTGCCAGTGTAAGACTGGTGACAAAAGTCAGGAGTAAAAACAGGTAAATGTGCATTTTTTGCATGGTTAACAGCTTCCTCAGCCAATAGAATGGGCTTAATCAATATGCTACAGGTTAATCAATTATGTCTGTGCTTTCCAGTCAAGCATCCCTCGATAATGCCACCCGGTTAACCACTATGGTTGAAGCCAACGCAGTGACAAAACATGTTCCTACCCAGGAAGGTGAATTGTTGATTCTGCAGCCGATTTCATTGTCAGTTAACGCGGGTGAGTCTCTGGCAATTACCGGTGCATCCGGTTCCGGCAAATCTACCTTGCTTGGAATTCTGGCAGGGCTGGATGTTCCCTCCAGTGGCGAAGTTATTTTAAACGGAACTAATTTATCGCAACTGGATGAAGAGGGACGCGCCGCCGTACGTGCACAGAATGTTGGCTTTATTTTTCAATCCTTCCAGCTGTTGCCCGGCTTAACGGCGCTGGAAAATGTAATGTTGCCACTGGAGCTGCGCGGAGATAAATCAGCGCAGGTTAAAGCGCGGGAGTTTTTGCAGCGTGTTGGTTTGGATGCGCGGGTGCATCATTATCCGCAACAGCTGTCGGGTGGTGAGCAGCAGCGCGTTGCGATTGCGCGTGCATTTGCCAGTGAGCCGCGAATTTTATTTGCCGACGAACCGACAGGTAATCTGGATTCAGCAACTGGTGCACGTATTATCGAATTGCTATTTGAATTAAATCGAGCGCAGGGCACAACCCTGATTTTAATTACCCATGAAGAGCGGTTGGCGCAATTGTGCCAGCGACGTATAGAGATTGCGGCGGGCGCGATTGTATCGCGCAGGGAGTAAGTCATGCTTGCGCTTCAATTACTCAAACGCAATTGGCGTAGCGGTGAATTAAAACTGCTGGGCTTTTCGTTAATACTTGCAGTAGCGGTCTTAAGTGGGATTGCGATTTTTACAGATCGACTTGAATCCACATTGGTGAGCGAAAGCAATAGCGTGTTAGGTGCTGATTATATCGTGCGCGGCTCGCAGCCTCATAACAGTGACTTGTCTAAAACAGCAGAAGCTGCAGGGCTTCGCCAGACGCAATCAGTACTATTTTCTTCCATGGTATTTGCGGGTGATGAAATGCACCTGGCTTCGGTAAAAGCCGTGGATGCTGGTTATCCCTTGCGTGGTAAATTTGAAATAAGTCGTGTTCCTTTTGCGATTAATGCCAGCGATATTGATGTTGCCACAACTATCCCCGCATCAGGTGAAGCCTGGGTAGATTCGCGCTTGTTGCCATTATTAAAAATTAAACTGGGCGATAAGGTGGCGGTAGGCGAGTTTGAGTTAACCGTTACCAATGTATTAATTCGCGAACCAGATAGTGCCAGTCCTTTTAGCATGACGGGCGCACGTCTGATTATGAATATTGCGGATTTGCCGAAAACCCAGGTGGTACAACCAGGCAGTCGGGTGGATTACCAATGGTTGGTCGCCAGCGATGATGTGCAAGCGTTAAAACAATTTATCGATCAGCTAAAGCCCCAATTGACCAAACACCAGCGGTTAATTGATATCAATTCCGCACAAGAGCGTGTTGGGCGAACACTGAAAACCAGCAAACAGTTTTTATTGTTGTCAGCGGTTATTGCTGTGCTGTTATCTGGTGTGGCTATTGCTATTGCTGCGCGACAATTTTCCGGTCGCCACACAGATCAAGTGGCGCTGATGAAAAGTCTGGGGGCGAGTGCAACGCGAATCCGCAGTCTTTATTTTTCACAATTATTTTTTCTGGGTGCCATTGCTTCACTACTGGGGCTGGTTCTAGGGAACTTCCTGCAGCAAATTATTGCCGTGAGTTTGCAAGAGGCTTATCAAATTCGTCTAGGGCCAGCAGGTATTTACCCCTATGCGTTAAGTTTTTCCAGCGGTTTGATGTGCCTGGTGTTTTTTGCTCTGCCAGCGCTTTGGCATCTGCCCACTGTGCCGCCGCTAAAAATACTGCGTCGCGAATTAGCGGTGAATGTGACACAAGTCTGGACCCAGGCGGCACTGGCTTTGTTTGCGGTATTGACCCTGGTGATTTTATTTAGCCGCGATCTTGAGCTTGCACTCAGCATTAGTGGTGCATTGTTGGCAGTCATTGTGGCAACTCTGGTGGTTGCTTATGGGTTTTTGGCGCTTAGTAAAAAGTGGGTAGTGAATCTCGGTGGGTTCTGGCGTTTGGCGTTTGCCAATTTGCAACGCAATCGCGGCCAGAGTTTAATTCAGATTCTGGTGTTTGCTGTAGCAATTATGCTGTTGTTTACCCTGACGATTGTGCGGACTTCGTTAATTGAAGAGTGGAAAGTCCAGGTTCCGGACGATGCCCCTAATCATTTCCTGGTAAATATTCCGCCCGACGAGCTGCCGCAAGTACAAAAGTTATTGCAAGAAGCTAAGGTTCGTCCTGAACCTATTTACCCGATGATGCGCGCGCGCTTAACGCACCTGAACGGTGTAGAAACTACAGAGGAGCAGCGCTCTACCAGTAATGCCTTGCGCCGCGAATTAAATGTAACCTGGGCAGAAAATCTCGCGGCTGATAATAAAGTGTTGGAGGGGCAGTGGTGGGACCAGTGGCAGCGCAAAGAAACTGATTTGCCGGGGGTCTCCGTAGAAATTAACACCGCAAAAGAGATTGGGCTGAAGCTGGGTGATAAATTGCAGTTTTCATTTGGCGGTTTGGAAATGCATGCGCAGGTGGCGAGCTTCCGTAGTCTGGATTGGCGCAGTATGCGTCCCAATTTCTTTTTTATTTTTGAGCCCGGTTCTTTGGATAGTTATTCACCTACCTATATCACCAGTATTTATTTACCGGCGGATAAAAAATCCTTTATCAATACATTGTTGCATGACCATCCCACCATTTTGTTAATGGAGTTGGATCGTATCATTGAACAAATTCGCTCTATTGTGAATCAGGTGAGTGATGGTGTTTTGCTGGTCTTGTGGCTTACCTTGATTGGTGGTTGCCTGGTGTTGTTTGCTGCTGTGATGGGCAGCATTGCGGCGCGCAAGCAGCAGGCGGGTTTATTACGCGCACTGGGGAGTCCGCGGCAATTGATTGTAGGCAGTATCTGCGCTGAATTTGCGATCCTGGGTTTTCTGGCCGGTTTGATTGCTATTTTGGGAACGGAAATTTTATTAATCAGTTTGCAGACTTTTGTATTGGAAACACCTATCCAGCCGCATTATCTGTTCTGGCTGGTTTCACCCTTGAGTGGCGCGCTTTTTGTAACTGGCTTGGGTTATTTGGGTTGCCGCCGGGTTGTCACTACTCCGCCGGCAATTGTATTGCGTGAAGCGACATGAGCCGCAAGCAACCGCCGCAAAGCAAGGTGCTGGAAAAAGGTATTTGGGGTATGTCTGGTCCGATGTTTATCGATCAGGCAGTGACCTACACAATTCCATTGGTGGATATGTATTTTCTTAGTCGCATTTCCGACAGTGCGGCAGCGGCAGTAGGTGCAATTACGCCATTGGTATTTGTGGCGAATGCTTTTTTAATTGTCAGCGCCTTTGCCGGGGCGAGCATTGCGAGCCAACGCATCGGCGCCAACGATTATGCGCGCGGCAATGCCACTATCGCGGCCTATGCAATTTTTGTCGTTGTACTTGCACTGATTGCTGCGTTGGGCGTGAATTTTGGTGGGCCTTTGGTTGCATCGGCCATGTCGTTGAGCCCTGATGTTGAGGCCTATGCGCGCACCTATTTATCTATTATCGGCTGGATGGTTGCGCTCTGGGGTTGCCGGGTTATTTATCAAACGATTTTGAACATCTATGGCGAGCCCAAGTGGAATACTTTTAGCAATATTATTTTATTTGTAGCCAATATTATCGGTTGCTCAATTGCTGTCTATGGTTTTATGGGGTTACCACCTACTGGTGTAAAAGGTGTAGCAATTGCGAGCACTATTGCGGCGGGATGCAGCTTGCTCTTTGTCGCAACCATCGTGCATTTTAAGTTACGTATCCACATTCCATTGCGTGAAGGCTTGAAAAACTTTGCCGTGCTGATTGCGCCAGTCATCATGATTGCTGCACCTTCAATACTTGAGCCAATGTCATTCCAGGCTTATATGATCGCACTCAATTGGATTGCGGCCGAAGTGGGCGATTTGGCACTCAAGGTTAAAGTCTATGCCTACAATACATTCCTATTTTGTTTGATGATCTCCATCGCGATAGGCATGGCTACTGAAGCCATTATTGCGCAGCGGGTAGGGCGTGGAGAATTTGATCTGGTCAATAAGCAACTCAAGCAGAGTTTAAAAATATCGCTTATAGGTACCAGCATATTGGCACTTTGCTGGCTGCTGTTTAATCAACCGATTTTGAAACTATTCAGTAGTGATCCCGAAGTAGTGGCTATAGGTTTATGGGCGTTTGTATTGAGTTTTCTCGCTGAACCCTGGCGCACGGTAAATATCACCGTTGGCTCTGCGTTACGCTGCACCGGTGATGCGGCATTTACCTCTATTTCGAGTATTGGCGTTATCTGGTTGTTCTCTGTACCTCTGGCTTATGTGTTAGCGATTCCCTTCGGCTTGGGTTTATACGGATTATTAATTGCTGCCATTATGGACGAATTTGTGCGCGCATTAATTAAGCGCTGGCGGTGGAAGCAGGGTAAATGGAAATACACAGGTATAGCGGCGCGCGAGGCAAAAGCAGCAAGTCTATCTGAGTAGACAGGCTGCTTGTTGATTAGGTTAGTTGGGTGTTGCTGTAGCCCGAGTTTCCTGGATATGTTCATGGAGGGATTTTTTAATAATCCCCAGTACTCGATAAAGCTCAGGGAAACCGAGAGCTGCGCATGCAATAAACATGGGAATAAAATTTAAGATGTAGCGTGAGTTCGCTTCCCAGAGTGCGAGGAAAATAAATATCCCCGTAACCGATAACCTTACTACCAATTTGTTGATAGCTCCTTTGGTTTTTGCTGCTGCATCATACACCGCACTAAGAATAATAATTAAAAAAAGAAAAACGTGATAACCATGTGCCAAATGTTTGAAGGTTTCATAGTATTTGCCACCTTCAATAGCAACCTGATGCAATGAATTCGGTCGTAGTGGGTTGTCATCAATCATTTCATTCACACCATAAATTCCGCTGCCGAAATTTAACTGTTGTTTGCGGTGGAGAAATTCTAAATAACCCCAGGCCCCATATTCCTTCAGACGATCACCGATACGATTCAGGTTAGCCTGAGCCCTGGCTTCTCTGGTTGAAAAGGTATAGGTATATTCGTAGTCGCTGCCGTTGTAAGCTCCATTGCCGCTAAGTCCCATCATTACCCAGTGGGTGTAGGGGACCTGCTTTTGTTCGGACAGATCTTTATCCAACAAATGGTTGTAACGATAATAATTAAAGCCGGATATACAGGAATAGAATAGTACAACTGCTATTGCCACTGCTGGCCAATATCTTTTCAGGCTTCCTCGAATTATCAGGTCGATTAGTACGGCAACCGCGACAATAATTACCGTAAATTTAATTAAAGTACCTATTGCACAAGCAACCGCAAAAAAACAGGCGCGAACCATTTGCTGTTTAAGTGTTTCACTTTTCAATATCAGCAAATAGATGTAATAACTCATCATCACAAACGGCAATGATAAAGTGTCCGAATAAAAGATCGGAGTATAAAAGTACAGGGGAATACAGCAACTGCTTAACCATAGCGATAAAAATGCGGCCTTGGTACTTTTGATTTCGCGGCAGATTAAGTAAACAAACGCTATCCCCATATTTATGGAAACAACATTATAAACAGTAGCTATCCAATGATAGTCTTGGAATCCCAAAGTGGAGCAAATTGAAAAAACCAGCTGCAATGCACTGGTTGCCCCCAGGTTATGAGGGAATATATGAAAGTAGTCGGAGTAGCTACCCAGGTTACCTTGTTCTTTTAGTGTAATAGCACCGCGAAATACAGCTTCTGTATCCCATCCTGTGGCTACAGCCAGCAGGTAGCCGCAATATAATTGCAAAGAAAAAATTGCCAGCATCCACAGGCTTGCAATCTTCGCTTCATGCGTGCGCAAAAAATGCTCCGCATGATTAATCATTTTGTAAATGTACCCAGTTGCAATTAGCCAGCTAATTACATAGAGAACGATATGCAGGGTTTTAAACTGGTAGGTCTGATTGTTTAAGACAATGCTTAAGAACACCCACGAAAAAATCAGGCCAAACAAATAATAAAAGCTTGTGACTAGCAACAGTGGCAAGCTGCGCATAGCTTATCTCCTTATGCAAACTAGCGTGTTCTGAGGTATAACTCCTTCTTCTTGCTAAATAAAGCTAAAAACTACTGTTGAAGGAGCAAGTAAATCCACATGAGACTGCTGAGTCCTATCACAGGGGCTGTCAGAATCATGACTCTGGCCAGTAGCAAACGTGATGAACTACTCCATGCTTGAAATACAAAATACAAAATAGGTAAAAGTACAGGGTAGATATAGCGAAAATCAGTATTGCATGACAAAGGAACTTTAATTCGGTAAGCGAGCAGTAATATAAAGGGAAAAACCAATGCCATTAACCAGGGGGCATTACGGTAGAGAATGCGCTTTAGGGCTACAGTGCTGGTTTGCGGCTGTTGTTGTAAATAGAATATTACTGTTCCACCCAGCATCACTAATAACAAAATCCCGTTAGTGACGCCCCAAACTCTCATCCCTTCGCCATTAAACGAATATTCACTGGAGAGGGAAGAGCGCAATACAAAGTTCCAGAAATACTGGCGACCATACTTATCCTCCCAGGTGCTGATAAACGGTTCCTGTAAGAAAGTGGCGGAATCAAATACCAGATAATTTTTCGGTTCATTGCCTACTTTTAGGCCGGGGTTAATCATTTCGCTAACGTTGGAAAGTAGCCAGTCTTTGGAGGTACCATCCAGATAGTGCTTAATATTATCCGCAAAGTTCAGCAAGATTGCGCTGCAGAACAAACCGCCTGCAATAGCAATGTCACGTAACAGTTTGGTTTTATGTTGTTTAAAGAGCGCAGGTTTTCGCACAAGTCCATAAATATGAAACAACATGAGTATGCCTAGTACACCCGCGACTGCCAAGCCATTGGATTTACTTAGGAGTGATCCTGCCATCCACAGGCTGGCCCAAAACAAAGTTTCCGAGTCGCGGCTTCTCCACCATTTAATGGTGTAAAAAAATGCGAGCGAGTAGCAGGCATATACTCCCAGGTCATTGCCGATGCGAATACTGTGGATAATTCCCGCGGGCCACAGGCATAAGGTGATGCTCGCCATAATAATTACGAGCGGATGTTTGCGAAATGAAAGTTTAATTGTGGCGAGGCTGCTACTTAAAAAAAGTGTCCACAAAAACAATGCAAATAGCTGCCCCCAAAGTTCACCCGAGGTTTTGCTGTCTATAGGTGCTGTTTGCTTGGCTAGCGCCGCGCTTAGGTAATACAGTGGTGGTTGGTGGTATTCCCAGCCATCTCCTGGAATCGGCAGCTTTTTGTGCTCAATTAAATATTCGATGTAGTCCCTGTGACCTCCGCCCTCAAAAACGTCAAAAGTGCGGGTACGCTCATCCGTTTTTGATAGATACAAAACAGAGATTGCCAAACTGATAAGTAACACCAGTGTTTGGCTTTTATTAATTTGCAAGCGCTGTTTTAACACCAATACCAGGAGCAGAAGTACCGCATAAACGGCGAATAATTTGCTGTTGCTTAAACGCTTGGTTGATTCAAGGCGAAACCCGGCCGGATTGCTGGCATTACTCAATTGCGCTTCAAGAGTATTGCTTTGACCGGGAACAAATTGATCTATTTCTATATTAAATCCCGAGCCGTAATTGCGGCGATCATCCACTGATAGATGTTCCAGTGAAACCGGTTTGCCATTTACCAGCAGCGCATGGATTTCATCGTCGGGATAAATACGAAAACTGTGCCTGGTTGATTTAATACCATCAATTGTTACTCGTATGGAGTATGCACCTGTGTGATCCTGTGAAAAAGGTAGAGTGATAGGTTGATACTCGCTACCGTTATAGGCGATTTCTATTTTCTTGAAGCTGATCGACTGCCAGGTGGAAATCCACATAAGGGCTATCAAAGCTCCCAGGCATAGTAATGTCGTCAATAAATAACGGTAAGTCGTTTTCATAACAGGCTCAATTTTTTGCTGCTTATTGTGCGGTAGCATTTGGTTCTGTCAGGGTGATAACAGGGTTCAACCAATCAGCGTGATCACCGCCAATATCGTTAATTCCGTCCACTTGCAAACGCAAACGTTGTACGGATTCCAGATTAATTTCGGCATGCTCTGGCGCTTCACCACCATAATGATTGCGTGACTCCCATAAGAGTCGTTCATCTCCCCAGATACTGAACTTGACACTAGCGGATTCCACTTCATCATCCAGCGCAACTGACACACTGAGTGTTTTGGTTTGTGATGGCAGTTGATATTCGATCACCGAGTTTGCGTGGGTTCCCAAGCCTTTGGCATAGCGGTGTTCATTTGCACGCAGTGCGCTGCCATTAACGCTCTTATGTATGTTTAATTGGCCATAATCTTGTTTGCTAAATGCAACGGGCAGTTCTGTTAAAAACAACTGATGAGGCTGTAGTATTGGATCGATCGGTTTGCTTTCCTCATAAAGGCGTTGCCCTATCAGATAGAAACCAACGACCAATACTAATAATGCAATGTATTTAATTCCAAAGAACCAGAAAAATAATTTTTTGGTGAAATTACCCCAGTATTTACCGAGTAATAATTCAATCACCGCATAGGCAAACGCGCCCATCATAATCCAGGATATGGCTGGCCAAACATGTGATGTTCTAATGCCCAGGCACATGGCTACGTTAAATGCTGAAACAAAAGTAAACAGCAATGGGTAGATAATTTTGGTTGGATTTAACGCATAGTAAACCAGTGAAACTATAACGGCAGGTAACAAATAGCGCTCATGCATGGCGGGCAGTAAAGCAAAAAATGCCATAGTGCATATCATTGCATAAAAGAAAAGCTGGGCTGCATTTTGAGGGTTTGTTTCAGGTAGTTCACGATCCACTAGCTTGCCCATGCCTTGTAAAAAAACTGCCAGGCACACCAGGAAAAAGCCGATCATTCCAAAATTTTTAGCTTTGAAAACAGTTGCCAGCGGTGAGTCTGCTTCAATGCCAAACAAAATAATGCTATCTGGCGCAGCATTACCGGTGAGTAAAATCCAGATATTGGCTGCCCCCATAGTGGTGGCGCCGTATTGATGTAATACATCAATGTAAGCCAGCTTGAAGGATTGGCCAAAGCTCCCCACAACTATGGATGGTAAAAATAGCAGTGCGATTGTCAGAAGTGATAGCACGCCACCTATCAAGTGTATTTTATAGTGGCGAAAAAAGATGATGCCCATTACTGGAGCAAAGGCAATCATCTGGAATTTGGTTAATAGCGCAATTGTGTAAATCGGGAAAGTAAGCGCTCTATATTTATTGCTGGTGCTAACGAGTATAGCTAGCAGCACAGGGATAACCGGGAGTACATCCACTTGTCCCCAAACAGGTCCATTCATAAACAGGGCGGGATTAAGCGCTGTTAATAACATGGCTACGTGGTAGTGATTGACCGACGCGCAATAATTTTTGAGTAAGCGATGAACAATAGCGATAAGCAAAAAATGCGATAAAAAAATCGGAATCAGTGAGACAAATTTCAAAAATAAATTGTTCTCAACAGGCAGTTGCAAGTAGGTATACAGCTTGCCGACAACATAAAGCCAATGAATGTAAAAAGGTGGGTAATTGCCGTTGAAATCTTTGTAACCGCGGTTGGCAAGTTGCTTTATCCAATCCTCCCAAAACCCTATGTCGCCACCGTTTCCATCCCAAAAGAGTAAGCCAAGGTTCGCAACAATTGCTGCGCACAAATAAAACTGAAACCAGATCAGGAATTGTCTGGTACTGTAAAAACTACTGGTCAACTGTGTGAGTGGAATAAAATCAGAATGATGCGTCTTGATATTTGCAGTTGGATCAGTAGTGATATTTGATGTGAGTTCTGCCTGTGTGTGTGGCGGTAGGTTGTCGGCAGTGTTGTCGTTATTCATTGTTGCCATCCCGTATATTGCTGGCCCCGCAGGGCCAGTAGAGCATCAATCTTTTTTGTTGACGATATCGCTAATATGAAATTTGGGGCGTTTTTTAACTTCCTCGTAAATTTTGGAAAGGTATTCCCCAATAATGCCCAGGCAGAGTAGCTGAACACTACCAATAAAGAGTAAGGGTAATAACACAGATGCCCAGCCGGGGGATGCATTATCGGTAAATAGTCTGACCGCCAGAACCCACAGAATTAAGCTGAGCGAAGCAAAACCGGAGACCAGCCCCATGATGGTGATCATGCGTAGTGGTGCAGTGGAGAATGCAGTAATGCCTTTCCACGCAAATGAAAGCATTTTCTTTAATGGATACTTACTTTCGCCTGCCTCACGTGCTTGACGCTCATACTCCACCACTGAAGCGGGGTAACCAACCTCACGTACCAACCCACGCAAGAACAAATTGGCCTCGCCGTATTCCTTTAATGATTCCAGGGCACGGCGCGATAGCAAGCGAAAATCTGCGTGATTGAATACTAAATCAACGCCCATCTTTTTCATGAGATGGTAATAGCCTTCAGCGGTGAAGCGTTTGAAAAATGTATCTGTGTGGCGCGCTGAGCGTACACCATAAACGACATCATGGCCTTTAAGGTATTCATCGACCATGGCTTCAATATTTTTAGGGTCATCCTGCAAGTCAGCGTCAATACTGACAGTGATATCTTCGGTGGTGGTACAAAGACCGGCATAGAGCGCATTTTGATGGCCTTTGTTGCGCGATAACTTTATTGCTACCAGCGCAGAATTGTTTGCGGCCTCTTCATTGAGGATTTTCCAGGTTTTGTCTTTGCTGCCATCATCAACCAGATATATTTTTGATTCCTGATTAATTTTTCCTTTGGCAAGCATCGATTCACGTAAAGCCAGCATGGTTGCCAGGGTTTTGGGCAACATTTCCTCTTCGTTGTAGCAGGGTATAACGATGGCAAGTGAAGGTATTTTTGTTGTCATTTTTAATGGTTCCTGTAAATCCATATTTTGTGCACAAGAAAATTGAGTACGACAGTAATTCCCGTTGCCAGTACTTGGGCAACCAAATAGGGCTCCACCCAGGGTAGGGGAAGATAATTTTCAAATATAAACAAAAATGCCGCAAACAACGCGGTGTTGGTTGATAAGCCGATGGCTACCGCAACCACAAACTTGGGAAAAGTGTCTTTATGGCTGCGAGTACTTTTGAACGTATAGTGGTAATTCGCCCAGTAATTAACAAGTGATGAAAGCGCGTATCCGGCGGCAGAGGCATAGACCTCTGACATCAATTGGCTTTCAACAAAGACAATTAATAATAAAAACTGGAGCAGGGTACAAAACCCGCCAATACCTAAAAACAGGGCGAAACGTTTCATTGTTATTTTGATGAATTCTAACAGAAGTAAAATGATAAAAAGCGCTGCACATTAACACATTTTGTTTATATGTGTATGTGGATCGCTTTTTTAAGGTGCGAGGTTGTAAAGAGGGAACAACTGCAGCCTTGTCAGGCCCAGCGTAACGCTGCGCCTGAGCGCTCGATATACATGTATTCAGGTTTATTGCTTACGGGGTGGCAGGCGTGGCGCAGGTGGTGGTGGTCCAGAGTTGAGCCCATATATTCCCAGCATTGGCCTTCATGAACACATAGGGGGTCGCCATCATTTAAGGGATAGCTGGCAAGTTCGTCCCACATTTTTTGCCATTCTGGATGGTTAATGTCGAGATATTGCATTGCATGTCCTGTGTGAATATTGGTGACTAACCATGCAGTTCGCTTATTGTAATGGTTTTTCTCCTAAGTTTGGCGCATAAATTTGTATTTATGTGTAAATAGGTAGCAAGGGTTCAGTGCAATGGTACTTTGGGTTATGGGTTTTGAGCAAAAATTGAATAAAGTTTCCCATAAGGGTAATGTTTGTTGATCAATTGGGATGGGGTTGATCATGAATATCAGTCAGGTGGCGCAAGAATGCGGGTTATCGACAAAAGCTATTCGCTATTACGAAGATTTGGGGCTGGTTGTCCCTGTTCGTGATCTAAATAACAGCTATAGGGTTTACTCGCAGCAGGATGTAGAGCGATTAGCTTTTTTGCGGCGGGCGAAGGCGGTAGGTTTTGAATTGGATGTTTGCCGGGAGCTATTGGCTTTGCATGCGAATCCTGCCCGTCGTTGTATGCAAGTAAAGTCATTGGTATTGGAAAAGCTGCAACAATTGGATTTGCAAGTCGAGAACCTGATGTTAATGCGGGCATCGCTGACGCAAATGGCCGCTGAATGTGCGGGCGATGATTCTAGCGATTGTGCGATTATCGATCGGCTTTCTGGCTCGGCAGGCTCATCATCAACCAGGTCTCCAGCCATGGCATTTACCTTGGTGGGGGAGGTGGACCCGGGTTAGTGCCGGTGTTTTTCCGCCCTGAAAAAGGCTATGATGCGCGCCGTTTCATTATTTGCCTGGGAGAACCTGATGAGCATCAAGTCTGATAAGTGGATGCGCCGTATGGCGGAAGAGCATGGCATGATTGAACCATTTGAGCCGGGCCAAATTCGCTATGATGCTGCAGGCCAGCGTATCGTGTCCTATGGAACATCTAGCTATGGCTATGATGTTCGCTGTGCGGATGAATTCAAAATTTTTACCAATGTGCACTCCACGGTGGTGGACCCTAAAAATTTTGATGAGAAAAGTTTCGTCGATATCAAAAGTGATGTTTGCATCATCCCCCCTAATTCTTTCGCGTTGGCCAGAACAGTTGAGTACTTCCGTATTCCTCGCAATATTTTGACGGTGTGTCTTGGCAAGTCTACCTATGCCCGCTGTGGGATTATCGTAAACGTGACCCCGCTTGAGCCTGAGTGGGAAGGGCATGTGACCCTTGAATTTTCCAACACCACTCCGCTTCCGGCAAAAATTTATGCCAACGAAGGTGTGGCGCAGATGCTGTTTTTTGAATCTGATGAAACTTGCGAAACCTCCTATAGGGATCGTGGTGGCAAGTATCAGGGACAGCGTGGCGTGACTCTGCCGCGCACATAATATTCTCTTTATTAATTTGGTGTTGCTGTGGGTGATGTGATTCCGTTTAAAAAACCTAGCCCTTTTGAAAAGCATAAGGGCAAAAGTTTATGTCGTAGCGGTTTTCACAAATGGGAAGTGGTAAAAGAAAAGCAGTTTGATGTAAAGCAGGGGAAATTGGTGACGATTTATAAATGCAGTCGTTGCGGTGAGCAAAAAGTGGAGTTGAAATAACGCAATTTCCAGTGCTCTAAAATAAAAAGATCAGAAAATAAAAAAGGCTCCATTGGAGCCTTTTTTATTGCGCCGCACTTATTGAATAAGTGCGTTGCAATTAGTGGTGGTGATGGCCGCCGGCGCCATGGGCGTGACCATGGTTCAATTCTTCTTCGGTGGCGGCGCGTACTTCGGTAATTTCTACATCAAAGTTCAGATCAATGCCAGCCAGTGGGTGATTGCCATCGATAGTTACTTGATCGCCTTCCACTTTGGTTACAGTAACGACTTGTAGGCCGTGTTCAGTTTCCGCATGAAATTCCATGCCGACTTCGATTTGTTCAATACCGGAGAACATGGTCGATGGCAGCTCTTGTACCAGGCCATCATCACGCAAGCCGTAAGCCTGCGCAGCTTTAACTGCAACATTCAATTTGTCGCCAACTACTTTGCCTTCGAGCGCTTCTTCCAGGCCGGGGATGATATTGCCTGCGCCGTGCAGGTAAGACAGGGGATCTTGCCCTTCAGAAGAGTCCAGCACTTTGCCGGTGCCGTCAGTGAGGGTGTAGTGAAAGCTGGCAACGCTATTTTCTGCAATTTTCATAAGGGGCCTTTTGGGTAAATTAACTAAGCAAAAATAATCTTGAATAAAACTGTCTGGATAAAAACTAAATTTTTAAAACTTTTCGATGGCTTTTCCATCGACTGATGCTTTGTGAATGTAAATTGTGTACTTGCTGCCTTTTTCTTCTTGCTGCAAGCGCACCAGTAGATAATTCCAATCCTTCGCGAGCCATGCGTAAGTCACGCGTTTGTCATTGTCGCGGCTACGTTTTACTTTGATGGTATTCACTTTGCCCAGCGGGGTTTCCAATACTTCTTCGCCCAAAGTGACAAACTTGTATTCCTTCAGGTGACCGCCATCGGCGATCTGATAACTGAAGTTTTTTTGGCTGTTGATCAAATCCTGCTGCAACTGAATTTGGTAGCTCAGCTTGTCTTGCACGCGTTGCGCGATATCCATTTGCCAGTTGGTCTGTTGAACTTTGTTGGTAACAGTTTTTTTATTCCAGTCGAAGGTTAAATCTGCATCGCGATCTTTGCCCAGTCCGCGCCGTTTGTAGATGTAGTGGAGTGGCTTAATGGTTTGCTTGGCTTGATCCCACTGCATGTGGCTGGTTTCAGTAATGGTGCCAATCATCGAGTCAAACTTGAACAGCAAATCGTATTGATTGTCTGCTGTTTGGGTCAGGCGATTGGTGACCGTAATATTAAAACCGTACAGCTTGGCTTTGTATTGGTTGTCAAAGACTTTGGGTGGCTCTGCTGCCAGGGCGATTGCTGAAGTGAGTAGCAAGCAGATCAACAGGAGCGGGCGCAGGCTGGACATAATATTTACCATTAGGCATCCGGGGCATCAATTTGATAGCCGTACTCTGCCAAAAGTTCACCATTTAACTCAGCTTTGCCCTGTGCCATTTTTAATTTTCCTTCGGCAAACCATTTCACTGCCAGCGGATAAATTACATGTTCTTGCCGCTGAACGCGTTTTGCCAGCAGGCCGGCGTCATCCGTTGGTAAAACGGGGACGCGCGCTTGTATGGCTACGGGGCCGCCATCCAGTTCGGCAGTAACAAAGTGCACGCTCACGCCGTGATGGCTTTCGCCGGCATCAATTGCACGTTGATGGGTGTGTAACCCCTGGAACTTGGGTAGCAGGGACGGATGAATATTGAGCATGCGGCCAAGGTAATGCTCGGTAAACGCCGGTGTCAGTATGCGCATAAAGCCAGCGAGCACTATCAAGCCGGGGGTATAGGCATCGATGGTGCGCATCAACTCAATATCAAAAGCTTCACGTGAGGCGTAGTTTTTGTGGTCTAGTACCAGAGTGGGAATGCCTGCTTTACTGGCGCGGGTCAAGCCCATTACTTCCGGGCGATTGCTGATAACAGCGGCGATTTCTATGGGTAAATCACCGCTGGCAACACCATCAATTAACGCTTGCAGGTTGCTGCCGCTGCCTGAAATAAGCACAACGACGCGCAAGGGTTTTACAGCATTGGACATGGATTAGAGGCCTTGCAGTTCAACGCGGTGTTCATCGCCAACTGCTTTGGCGATATGACCAATAACAAAGGCATTTTCGCCGGCAGTGCGCAGAATATTCAATGCAGCATCTTTTTCGCTGGCAGGAACCGCGATTACCATGCCAACACCACAGTTAAAGGTGCGGTACATTTCGCGGATATCCACATTGCCGCCTTTTTGCAACCATTGGAATACCGGTGGGAAGGCCCAGCTCTTGGTATCGATAACCGCTTTGCAGCCTTCTGGTAAAACACGCGGAATATTTTCGGTCAAGCCGCCGCCGGTGATGTGGGCCATAGCGTTAACGCTGGATTCTTTGATCAGCTTCAGTACCGATTTTACATAAATACGAGTCGGCTCCATCAGTGCGTTAGCCAAAGGCTTGCCACCACAATCCTGATTCAGGTCGGCATTGCTGACTTCGATAATTTTGCGAATCAATGAGTAGCCATTGGAGTGAGGGCCGCTAGAGGTGAGGGCGATCAAGGTGTCGCCTTCCTTTACCTTGCTGCCATCAATAATTTCAGATTTTTCCACCACGCCTACGCAGAAGCCTGCCAGGTCATAGTCTTCGCCTTCATACATGCCTGGCATTTCAGCGGTTTCACCACCTACCAGGGAGCAGCCAGACAGCTCGCAGCCATCGCCAATACCGGCAACTACTGCAGCGGCAACGTCAACATTGAGTTTGCCGGTGGCGTAATAGTCGAGGAAGAACAATGGTTCTGCTCCAGTGACTACCAGATCGTTTACGCACATGGCGACCAGATCTATACCGATGGTGTCGTGCTTCTGCAAGTTCATTGCCAGACGCAATTTGGTGCCTACACCGTCAGTGCCGGAAACTAGCACCGGCTGGCGATAGCCTTCGGGGATTTCACACAGGGCAGCAAAGCCACCCAGGCCGGCCATTACCTCGGGGCGACGGGTGCGTTTGGCAACGCTTTTAATGCGTTCTACCAGTGCATCGCCCGCGTCAATATCAACGCCTGCATCTTTGTAACTTAAGGATGGAGTAGAGGTTTGGTTTTGGTGTATATCGTGCTGATGTGCTGGTAAAGAACCAGTCTGAGTCCGAACGCAACGCGGCGGCGCGTGCCAGCTTTGGCGAATTGGTGGTGCGGGTCAGCGGCCAACGCAATGCCCTGGAGCACCCGGTAATTCAGCAAGCGCTGCCCAAGGCGCAAAATTACCTGTTTGGTTTTACCTACAAATCCACCCCGGAAAAAATTACCGATGGGGGCAAATCCTTTCCTGCCCTTGCATTGCAGCTTAACTATGAGCCCCAGGCGATAGAGCAATTATTGCGTGAAGCTCAATTACCTTTGTGGCCGGCAACTCGCCCCAGGTTGCTGGTGTGGTTGGTTTATAAGGATGCGACAGGTTTGCATCAGGTTCCCCAGGTGATTGACTTGCAGGCGATGAATCGTCAGGCCAGTTACCGCGGTTTGCCACTGGCGTTTCCAAAACTGGATCTGGAAGATAGTTTGTCGTTAACGGCTGATGACCTCTGGGCTGTTGATGTGGAAAAAATCAAAGCTGCTTCGCTGCGCTACAAGGTGGATGCCATTTTGGTGGGGCGTTATATGCCCAGCAGCTTGGGGCCTATTCCGTTGCCGGTGGTAAAAGATCCGGCAGCCGTGGTCGATGCTGAACTTGTGGCCAGCAGTGAGTCTTCATCATCGGCGATGGCGAGTTCAAGCGAAGTATCTTCTATTGCTGACGCAAGCCTGGTGCCGCCGCCAGTGCTCGGCCCCTGGCTGGGCGATTGGCAATTGATTCACGGCGACTACCCGCAAACCTTTGCGGATGAAACTCCGGAAGTGGCGGGTTTGTTTGCATCGGCAATTGATCGGGCAGCGGATTACTTCGCCAATCAATATGCAATTATGCCCACCAATCAGGGGCCGCAAACCATAGTGCTGCACGTTGGCAATATCACCAGCTTCGGCGCCTTCAAACAGGTGCAGCGTTATCTGGATGATCTGGCGATGGTACAGCGCATGGAAGTTATCACGGTAAATGCCGATGGTCTGTTATTGCGTTTGACGACTGAAGGTGACATTAAATTATTAATGAGCACCTTGGCACTGGGGCGCCGTTTGGCTCCCTTGCAATCAGATAGTCTCTCCAGTGCCGGTGTGCAGGTGGCGGCGGCGGGCGATCCGGCTAGTCCTGTCGTTCAGGATGATTCAGGTATCGATGCCGAAGCTATGGCGGAGCTGGATCAGGCACTCGCGAATGAGCAAGCCGCTAATACACAACCTGAGGGCGTGCCAGCGACGAATACGGTACCCGCACCCGCAACACCTTTTGTACCTGCCCATGCCGGTACTCAGGAAGACCCTTTAATTTACGTTTGGCAAAAATAGAGTTTGGCAGAAGTAGTTATGATTGACTTGCCACAGCAGTTATCTCTCAGCGTCAATTTGAATGATGACGCCACCTTTGAAAATTTTTACGCACCTGTGCCAACTCACAATGCCATGGTGGTGCAGGGCTTGCGCGCGCAGTTGGATGCGAGCGGCGAAGCGTTTATTTATTTGTGGGGCGCACCGGGTTGTGGCCTAACGCATCTGTTGCAGGCGGCTTGTCATCAGGCACAGGAGCAGGGGTTGTCTGCGCAATACCTGCCGTTGCGCGATTTGGTGGGCTATGCTCCGGATGAATTATTTATTGGCCTTGAGGCTCTGGATCTTGTTTGCCTCGATTGCCTGCCCACTATTGCCGGGCGCGCTGATTGGGAGCTGGCCATTTTTAATTTGTATAACCGTTTGCGCGAGCAGGGGAAGCGATTGTTAGTGGCCGCAGAACACAGCCCGCGCGAGTTGGCTATTTCACTCGAGGATTTACGCTCGCGCTTGCAGTGGGGCATTACTTATCAAGTGCACAGTTTGAGCGATGAAGAAAAACAGCAAGCATTACAACTGCGCGCGCGCGCGCGCGGCCTGGAGCTGAGTGATGAAGTGGCGCAGTACATCATCCAGCGCTTGCCGCGCGATACCAATGAACTCTTCTGGCAATTGCAGCGACTCGATCACGCCTCGCTGGCCGAGCAGCGCAAGCTGACCATTCCCTTTGTAAAGAAAGTATTAGCTATTTGATCCTATCGGGTTTCGCACCCACAATCTTTTCAATTCCGATGACTGCGGCAGAGAAAGCCTGCCGTGGTCACCACTTCAGGTTTTTTGCGTAAACCGGGGCGCTCAAGAGTGATTTGCGCTTTACATTGCGCCGCGTTTTACCCCACACAACAGCGATAAACATAACGACAGTGCTATCAATCAGGTTGCTATTGATTAGCCTGCAATGGAGAACTCTATGTTATTTACCCCTCGTACTCTGACCAGGGTAATTGCCCTGATAAGCCTCTCAGGTTTTTTGGTGGCCTGCGGCAGCGGTGGCAACAGCAGTTCTGACACCAATGCCAGTGCGGCTGCCAGCGCAGTTTCGATAGATGCCGGTTTGATCAAATTGAACCAGGTAGGATTTTTGCCGGAATCGATGAAGCTTGCGGTAGTGCCCGATGTGGCTGAGACCAGTTTTAAAGTGGTAAAAGCCGGCACCACAACTGAAGTATTTAGTGGCCGTTTAGGGATGGGGGCGGTTTGGGATGCCTCCGGGGAAAGTGTAAAACTGGCGGATTTTTCCAGCGTAAAAACCCCGGGCGATTATCAAATCCGTATTGAGGGGCTTGCGGACTCTCCGGTATTTACCATTGCCGCTGATGTTTACCAGCCGTTGTTGGCGGCGAGTATCAAAGCCTTTTATTTCAATCGCACCAGCGCAGAGTTATTGCCCGAACACGCCGGGAAATTTGCGCGTCCGCTAGGCCACCCGGATACCCGGGTATTAATACATCCTTCAGCAGCGAGCGATGCGCGTCCGGCAGGTTCAGTTATCTCCAGCCCCAAAGGCTGGTATGACGCTGGTGATTACAATAAGTACATAGTGAACTCTGGGATTGCCACTTACAGTTTGCTCGCCGCCTACGAGCATTTTCCGGAATTATTTAATACGCAAAATTTGGTGATTCCCGAGAGTAGTAATTCGCTGCCTGATTTGCTCGACGAAACTTTGTGGAATCTGGAATGGATGCTGAGCATGCAAGACCCGGATGATGGCGGTGTTTACCACAAGCTCACTAACAAAAATTTTGACGGCACAGTGATGCCGCACCAGGCAACCAGCGAGCGCTATGTAGTACAAAAAACTACGGCGGCGGCACTGGATTTTACAGCGGTAATGGCGACTGCCAGCCGCGTGTTCGCGCAGTATGAAAACCAATTGCCAGGTATGTCGGCAAAAATGCTGGCTGCCGCAGAATCTGCCTGGGCTTGGGCAAATGCCAATCCCACCGTGACTTACCAACAGCCAAGCGATGTGAAAACGGGTGAATATGGCGATAATAATCTCGCCGATGAATTTGCCTGGGCCGCTGCGGAGTTATACATCACCACCAAAAACGATATTTTTTATAGTGCGTTTAAACCTAATGAAACACAAATTACAGTTCCCTCCTGGGGCGATGTGCGCGGTTTAGCCTGGGTTTCGCTTGCGCAGCATCGCAATCATTTAACGTCAGTGGCTGATCAGCAATTAATTGCCAGGCGTATCGAATCACTTGCCTCGAGTTTGCACACCGCTTGGTCGGCATCGCCCTATAAAACCAGTATGCAAAAAGGGGATTTTGTATGGGGCAGTAATTCCGGTGCTTTGAATCAGGCGCTGATGTTGGTGCAGGCGTATCGTTTAAATGGCAAGCGTGAATATCTCGATGTGGCTCAATCGCAACTGGATTATGTGCTTGGGCGCAATGCAACGGATACTTCATTTGTTACCGGCTTCGGTGAAAAATCAACGCTGCATCCGCATCATCGCCCGTCAGAAGCAGATGGAATTGCCGAGCCAATTCCCGGTTTTATTGCTGGTGGTCCACAGCCTGGGCAGCAGGATAAATCGGATTGCAGAGTGGCATATCCATCCAATGTTGCGGCCAAATCTTATCTGGATAATTACTGCAGCTACGCCAGTAATGAAATTGCCATTAACTGGAATGCGCCATTAGTTTATGTTGCGGCGGCAGTGCAGGCGTTAACACCGAAATAGAGAAGCATTCAACATTATTTTTTCATTGCAACTCATTAAACCGCCAGCGTTATGCTGGCGGTTTTGTTTCTGTGATCGCGGAAGTGGTTTTGCTGGGGCAACCGGCGCATGATGTTAAGATCTTGAAAGTGGTAACCCGTGTAAATCTTGTGTGTGATGGATTAGGCCGAGGTGAGTATCATGCAAAGCTACGTAAGAAAAATTATTTTAATTACTAGTAGTTTGATGTTGTTATCCTGCGGTGGTGGAGGCGGTGGCAATACGCCGTCGACATCATCAGCACCCGCATCGGTTATTTCATCTGCCGCTTCAAGCGCAGTTGTTACCAATTCATCAATGAGCAGCGTTGTTTCCGGCCTCGCCAATCGCCCTGCGAATAAAACCTGTATTGCCCCCGTGCCTATTACATCCGGTGCTACCACTATCAGTTGGTCGGCAGTATTTCCATCGCTGCCGAATATTTCCCAGGCCACTAATTTAATTCAATCACCCAGTGACAATAGTGTCTGGTACGCATTGCGCCAATCTGGCGTAGTGGTACGTTTTCCCAATCAGGCATCCGCGAACGCGTTAACCACTGTGTTGGATATTGAAGATCGCGTGGACTTTAACGATAGCGAAACTGGTCTATTGGGCATCGCTTTTCACCCCCAATTCGCTAGCAATCGTTACGTGTATTTTTATTATATGGGCCGCAATCAGAGTAATGGTCTGGAATCGCGTATTGCGCGTTATCAATTTTCAATGAATGGTTCTATCGATAAAAACAGCGAATTAATTCTTTTGCGTTTTGATCAACCTTTTTCCAATCACAATGGCGGGCAGCTCGCATTTGGCAATGATGGCTTTTTATATATCAGTTCCGGTGATGGTGGCAGTGGCGGTGACCCGCAGCAGAATGGCCAAAACAAAAATAATCTGCTGGGAAAAATTTTACGTATTGATGTTGATTCGTCCGGTGCGGGAAAAAGTTACGGGATACCGGCAGATAATCCCTATGCCAGTGGTGGAGGCTCCCCGGAAATTTGGGCCTATGGTTTGCGCAATCCCTGGCGCTTTAGTTTTGATAAAGAAACGGGTGAGCTCTGGGCGGGCGATGTCGGACAGGGCGCATGGGAAGAAATTAATCTGATTACCCGTGGCGGCAATTATGGTTGGGGCGATATGGAGGGTGATAGTTGTTACAGCGGCAGATCCAATTGTTCAACTGCCAATAAAATTCGCCCGGTGTTATCGATTAGTCACAGCACGGGTGTGTGCTCGGTCATTGGCGGTTTTGTGTATCGCGGTAGTCAGTATCCAGCGGCTTACGGAAAATATTTCTACACCGATTTTTGCATTAACACCATGCAATCCATTACCCGCAATGGCGAAAATATTAGTGTTGCCAGCCACGGCAATGTGCCGGTAGATATAGTGTCATTTGCGCAGGACAATCAAGGCGAGCTTTATGCAATTGGCCAGCGTGGGGCAGGCACACAGATTGTAAAATTGCAGGCAAGCGGTGGCGAATTGGTGCCAGGAACTATGGCGCAACGGTTATCCGCCACCGGCTGTGTCGATGCTGCTAACCCCCGTTTACCTTCAGTAGCGATGATTCCCTATAGTGTGGAAAGTCAACTCTGGTCAGACTCAGCCAGCAAAGAGCGCTATCTGGCCTTGCCGGACAATACCAAAATTGATCTGGCCAGTGATGGCGATTTTTTATTTCCGGTGGGCAGTGTATTGCTGAAGCATTTCAAACTGGGTGATAAATATATTGAAACTAGATTGTTCGCACGTGGCCAATTAGGCTGGCAAGGTTTTAGTTACGAGTGGCGCGATGATCAAACCGATGCAACGTTGTTAAGTGACGGTAAAGAAAAAACAATTGATACTATTCTTTGGCAATATCCCAGCCCTGCGCAGTGTCTGGTTTGCCATACCCAGGCGGCTAATTTTTCATTGGGCTTGGAAGCCCTGCAATTAAACGCGAGCATAAATTATTTCGGCATTACTGCGAATCAATTGGATACGCTTGCGCATATCCAGTTATTTTCTTCGGCAATTACCAGCACACAGAAAACGCAAAAGTTATTTTCGTTGGATCATTCAACGGCAACAATCACGCAGCGGGCACGTTCCTATTTGCACAGTAACTGCAGCGGCTGCCATCGCCCAACAGGCGTGTCTTCGGTGAATCTGGATTTACGTTTCGCCACGGCATTAAGTGCAATGAATGCCTGTGACGCTCGCCCCATGGTAGAAGATTTGGGAATCGCAAATGCTCGCCTGATTGCTCCGGGCGAACCTGCGCGCTCAGTGTTGTTGGCGCGCATGAAAGCGCGCGACGGCAACCAAATGCCCACACTGGGCACGCATTTGGTTGATGATATGGCGGTGCAGGTGGTTAGTGATTGGATTGCCAGTTTAAGCAATTGTAATTGAGCATTTTAATTTGCCTTTAGTAAGGTTTTCATTTCCTGCCAAAGGCTTCGCTCATCAATGGCTTTACTGCGCAGTTGCTCCAGCTTTTCCCTGGAAAATAATTGGCCGTGCTTTATTACAACATCAGGATGCTGGAGTGTTGTTAAATCTTTAAGTGGATTCTGGTTGGACAAAATAAGGTCAGCGTTGTAGCCCACATCAACTTGCCCCAATTGGGATTCCTTTCCCAGCGCTTTTGCCGCATTCACCGTTGCAGCGCGCAGGATTGCAATAGTAGGAAGTCCTGCTTGTTGTAACAATTCCATTTCTTTGTGTGTTGCAAGGCCATGGGGCGATAGCAACACTCCAGAATCTGAACCTACCAATAATGGCACCTCGGCTTCATATAGTTGCAGGGTAATTTCCTGTAAGAACGCCAGGGTGTTTTTATTGTGTTCCGCCATTTCTGGCGGGCTGTTAAGCCAGCGTTTTACCTGGCCGTGTTTTTCCTCCAGCGCGATAATCGGTGAAATATACTCGCTCGGTAAGCTGTCGATATACGACTGCTTTTGTGCACTGATTTGCGTGAGGTGCCAAAAAATATTCAGGGTTGGAGTAACGGGTGTATTCAGCGCTTTCAATTTACTTATGGTTTCTTGCAGTTTTTTTCGGTTCTGATGAAAGTTCAACGGCCCTTGAAAAATGTCCTCAACATGTTCCAGGGATTGCAATCTTGCAAGTGCACTCCACTCCATATCAGCTGCCGGATGAGGCCCATGTTTAGCAACCGGGATTTGTTGTTGTTTTGCCTCCTGTAAAAGTGCGTTGAGCACAGGCGCAGTCAAATTACCGTAGGCTTTGATCAAGTCATAACCCTGTTGTTTGGCTTTTTTGACGGCGGAAATTGCTTCGGTAGTGGTGTGCGCCGAATCATGCAGGTGTGCATTTTTAAAGCCGGAAATAATCGGGCTACTGACGGTGATGGTACTGCCAATGCGGTTGCCATCTTCAAGCTCTCTGCGCCAGGTTAATTGCTCTTTCACGCCATTCATCAAACGTAAATGAGTAATGCCGTGGGACAGGGTGATGGTAAATACAGATGGGTCAAAGGCGTGTACATGCATATCAATCAGCCCGGGCATGGCATAGCGCCCCTTGCCATCATGTAGAACATAATGCTCGTCGGTTATTGAGGTGTTGGTTGGTTTAATGGCAGTGATTTTGCCAGCGCGAATTTGTAATTGACGGTTTTGAATTACCTTGCCGGTATTAATATCGATGATGTGCAGGTTGTCCAGATAAAGCGTTGGTTCTGCTTTTTGGTGGGAATCACTCGCGAAGGATGGCAAATGCAGGGCGGTAATAGCCAGAATGGAGCAGGTGATAAGAACGTTTGAGATTTTCATAAGTGTGTTCCGTGTAATTAGACGGACGCACAATTACAAAAATACTCCCTGCAATCGTCTAGTCGCTTGATATTAAATGGCTGGAGGCGTGATTCTGGACTTGTTGAGTGAACTTCATCTGACGAAATTCACTGGGCGTCATGCCAGTGGCTTTTTTGAATGAGTGATTAAAGGTGGCTTTTGAGCTAAAGCCTGCGGCAAGGGCAAGATCAGTAATGTTAGTGCTATTGTCTGTTTGCAGAGCAAGTTTGATTTGGTCAATGCGGTGTTGATTGATGTAGTCATTGAATGACATCCCAGAAACCAGATTGATACTTCTGGAAATATCTCGCGGTGTCATGCCCGATAAATCAGAAAGTTGATTGAGGGTTAAGCGGGGTTGGCAATACCATTGTTGCGCGCGGATTTCCCTATCCAGAATTACAAACAGGCTTTGGTAATCCGCAGCAGATTCTGCGTTGCGTTTACCAGGGATGACACTATCTGCATTCAATGAAGTTGTATTGGTTTGCGAAAGCTCGACGATTACTGATCCGGCAATGGTTTCCAATTCGGCGCGACGGTTGTTCAGTATCCATATCAATAACAGCATGACCATGAAAAAAATAAATGAGCTTGCTGTATAGCCGATCATATTCAGGTGAGGGCCCAGCTCAGGTTGAAAGTTAAGCCGCACTAAATCCAGCGCGCTAAACACCGTGGATATTCCAATTAGCCAGCCGAGCCAACTTAAGGAAACCTCGGCAGCATCCGAGCGCTGCATGGATAATTGCCGATTGGATGCAATAATAAGTTTTAGCGTTAAGAGTGCATAGGCAATACGCCAAAGAGTGCCGACAGCGATTACCGATTGTGTATGGGCAGTGAAGGGTAGTAACAACAGCATCGGCAAAAAATGCCACAACGCCTGCTGGCCAATAGGCCCGGCGATTAACCGTTTAACAGTAAAATACAATGCGGGGCCATAACCCAATACAAAGACTGGTGAGATCAAATGCAACTCACGTGAGATGTTCAGATCTTCCAGAAGATTGATTGTTGCTCCCAGGCTTGCCAATGCGAGCAACACACAGACACCGCGGTAAGCCGGGGTTATGATAAACAGCAAACACCCCAGCACCGCGATTGATAAAGTGCCTGCGTTTAACAGGCTAACCAGTATGGTCAGATCCATTGAATAGATATCCGCAACGATTAACTCGCTGCTGTCTTAAGTAATATCAAGGTGCCACACACTCAAAACATTTCACATAAATACCGCGTGGGTCATTCAAACTTTGAATTTCCTGCAGGGGTTTAAGTGTGGGAGCCAGGTCATTCAACACGCTGAGTGATGCGAATTTTTCCAGCAGTGTTTTAGGTGCGAGTGCGCCGGCTTGGCCTTCAGTGAGTGAACGCAGGAATTCCTCTTTGGGAGAAAGTGGGCGTTTAACGAATTCCACTTTGTATTTATCCAGCTTTGCTTCCTGTGCAATCGCAGCGATCACATCTTTCAATGTGCCCAATTCATCGACCAACCCAATTTCTTTGGCTTTGGTCCCGGTCCAGACGTGGCCCTGGGCAATTTCATGGATTGCACTTTTTTCTTGCTTGCGGGTATCTGCAACCAGTGTGATAAAGCGCTGGTAAATACTGTCCACACTTTGTTGTACAATTTTGCTGGCTTTTTCTGACAGAGGGCGGTCCAGACGCATGCTGCCGGCCAATTCAGTAGTGCCTACACCATCGGTATTAATGCCGATTTTTTTCAGCGAATTTTCCAGGGTTGGAAATGCGCCAAACACGCCAATTGAACCGGTAATGGTAGTGGGTTGCGCCCAGATTTTATCGCCGGCAGTGGCGATCCAGTATCCACCTGAGGCCGCTACGCTGCCCATAGAAATATAAATAGGAATATTTTTCTCGCGCAATTTAATAATTTCGGCGCGGATAACTTCTGATGCAAAGGCGCTACCGCCACCGGAATCCACACGAATAACCAGCGCTTTTACATCGCCATCATCTTTTACCTGCTGCAGTAATTCCAGCATGCTGTCACTGCCAATAGAACCATCGGGTTGATGGCCATCCACAATTGAACCAACAGCAGTAATAACGGCAACTTTATTTTTTTCCAGATTCGGATGTTTGCGAATATCGGCGAGATAGGATTTAACGCCTACGCCTTTGTACCAATTGCCTTCGTCACTTTTGCCGATGGTGTCGATCAGCATTTGATTGGTTTCCTGGCGCGATTGAGTTTTATCGACCAAGGCTTTTTCAATTGCCAGTTTGGCGCTGTCGCCTTCGGTGAGAGCCATGTGCGCATCCAGATTATTCACATAATCATTAATGCTGCCGGGGGGCAATTGGCGACGTTGCTCAATATTGTTGGTATAGGTGGTCCAGAGTTCGCTAATCCACTGTTCATTGTGCTCGCGTGATTCAGCGGACATATCGTCACGCAAATAAGGTTCCAGGTAGTCTTTGTATTTACCGGAGCGGAACGCGTGAATAGTTACGCCGAGTTTATCCAGCGCGGTTTTGTAATAATTCATGTAGCGGCCGTAACCGGTAATTTCCACCACACCCATATCGTGCAGGTAAATTTCATCGGCAAAGCTGGCGAGGTAATATTGCTCTTGTGAATAGTTGTCACTCACGGCAATGATTTTTTTGCCTGATTGTTTGAAATTTTCCAGTGCCTGGCCAATTTCATTCATCTTGCTCAGACCACCGCCAATTAACCTGCCGGGTTCCAGTACCAGCTGGGTAACACGTTTATCGCTCGCCCCTTTGTTAATTGCCTCCACCAGTTCGCTGACTACAGTTTCGTTTTCGTCCGGGTTTTCATCAGACAGTAACAGGCTGGTTGGATCAATGTAGCTGCGCTGATCTACCAAAACCCCGGTAGGAGCAATGCGCAAGGCAAAGCTTTCCGGTAAGGGGTGCGGTGCATTGGCGCCAATGGCAGCGAGCAAAATTAAAATAATGATAATGAATACTAAATTGGCGAGGGTATTTCTTATCCAGGTTAATGCACCACCCAGATACCCCATAAAACGCCAAAAGCCTATAGGCTCTTTTGGTGTAGCGGGTGCCGCTTTTATTGCAGCAGAGGGAGCTGGCGCTACTGGTGGTCGGGGTAACTCTGGTGGATCGTAATAATTAACTGACACGATAGATTCCTTGAATTAAGTGTTGCTGTTTTCTGTAGCAGACGTGTGAGTGGATTGACTGTTGCCGGCTTGTTGGTTGATAGATTGCTTGGTAAACAAATAATAGTTCCAATACTGCAACCAGCGGCTAGTCATCATGGCACCAACAAATAAACTGCAGGTCAGCAAGGTGATCAGCCAATAGGCAAAAGTCCAGCTGCTCATAAGGAGTGGAATAATGCCGACGAAATACATAAGCGATACAAAACACAACCAACTGTAGGTGCGATGAGTTGGTCTGCGCAGCAACGGGATAAAAATCAGCAGTGGAAACATTTGAAACAACCAAAACACCAGGTTGCGTTTTTCGCTGGTGAGGTTGAGTAATGTAAAAATAATTAATAATCCACCAAAACTGAACAATGTGATTAATTTTCCGGTACGCAATTTTTTTTCCAATACCACTGCATCGGCATCGGTAATAATAATTTCTTTTTTACGTTTTCCAGTTTCGGTTTCTGGTGTTTGTTCCGGTTGACTCATAAATAAAACCTTGTTGCCTTTAACGAGGAGCATTCGCTTATACGAATCTGACGGCTTTAGCCATTTAACTTTTGTGCCAATGATGCAACGCGTTTACCCAGCGCCTGGCATAGATCAATTTCATCCTGACTCAGTTTGGTGGGTTTATCGCCATGGGCAAAATGCGATGCGCCATAGGGACTGCCACCAGTGAGCGTAGTGTTTAAACCGGGCTCACTGTAGGGAATACCCGCGATTACCATGCCCTGGTGCAGGAGCGGCAACATCATGGATAGCAATGTAGATTCCTGTCCACCGTGCAGTGTCGAGGTTGAGGTAAATACCGCAGCAGGTTTATTAATTAAATCGCCATTCAACCAATGGCTGCTGGTGCCATCGAGAAAATATTTCATAGGCGCGGCCATATTGCCAAAGCGGGTAGGGCTGCCGAGGATTAATCCGGCGCAGTGTTTTAAATCTTCTGCGCTGCAATAAATCGCCCCGTCAAGCGGAATAGTCGGCTCGGTAGCTTCAATCGTGGTAGAAACTGCCGGCACAGTGCGCAGGCGCGCTTCAATGCCGTTAACCTGCTCGACGCCGCGCGCAATTTGTTTAGCCATTTCCAGGGTGGAGCCATTGCGGCTGTAATACAACACCAATACATAGGCAGACATGACTTTGCTCCGGTTACAGAATGGTCAAAATATTTTCTGGTGGACGGCCAATGGCGGCTCTATCGCCGTGAATCGCAATAGGGCGCTCAATTAATTTGGGGTTTTCCTCCATGGCTTTTATCAAGGCTGCTTCGCTGAGTTTTTCATCGGCCAGGTTTAATTCCTTGTAAGCATCTTCCCCTTTGCGCAACAAATCGCGTGCGCCGATACCCAATTTTGCCAGCAAGGCTTTGAGCGCTTTGGCCGTCGGTGGCGTTTCCAAATAAAGAATAACCTCAGGTTCAACGCCCTTGTCGCGCAGCAGGCTTAAGGCATCGCGCGATTTTGAGCAGCGCGGGTTGTGGTAGAGTGTGATCATTTTCAGTGTCCAGCAGAGGAATGTCGCCGATTATAGCGGCTGGTTTCCCGTTTAGGTTTAAGGATTTGTTGATATGCCCTGGTTGAACGCATTGTGGAGCAATGTAAAGAAACACTATCGCTGGTTATTGGGGTTCCTCTGCTTAATGGTTCGCCAGTATCAGGCCAAATCCTGCCAGAAAAGTGCAGCTTCACTGACCTATATGACGCTCTTTGCCACTGTCCCCATGATGACAGTGACCTACTCAATGTTTTCCATTATTCCCGCCTTCCAGAATCTGGGCGATCAGTTGCAAACCCTGTTGTTCGATCACTTTCTGCCCAATAGCGAACAGGATCTGGGCAAATACTTACAGGATTTCTCCAGCCAGGCGCGTCAGCTCACCGCCTTTGGTTTGGCATTTTTGTTGGTATCGGCCTATTTGATGCTCAAAAATATCGAGCAGAACTTTAATAGCATTTGGGGGGTAGCGCGTGGCAGGCGCGGTGTTGCCAACTTTTTGCTCTATTGGGCGATCCTGAGTTTAGGGCCATTGTTGTTGGGCGTAGCCCTGGCGATGAGCACTTACCTCGCATCCTTCCGCTTGCTGGTTGGCACCTACGATAGCTTGGGGCTGGTGGAAACTGTACTGCAGTTTGCTCCCTGGCTGCTGACCTGGGCTGCCTTTACGCTGCTGTTTGTTGCTGTACCCAATTGCAAGGTGCCGGTTCGGCATGCGCTGATTGGCGGCTTTTTTACCACTTTGGGGTTCCAGGGGTTGAAAGCGGCCTTTGGCTGGATTGTCAGCCATTCCTCATTCACGCTGGTCTATGGTGCGTTTGCTGCCGTTCCGCTGTTTTTATTGTGGGTGAATCTGATCTGGACGGTCATTCTGGGTGGCGCTGTGTTTGTGCACACTATCAATGCCCATCAAATTGGCCTGCGCGTGCGCAATTATCCCGATTTACTCGCGAGCTTGTTGATCCTGTGGCGCTGCTATCAGGGCGCACGTGAGGGTAATGCTGTTCCTGAACGAGCCCTGCTGCGTCAGGGCTTATCCTCGGAGCAGTGGCTGCGGATCGGCGAGGCCCTGGTTAAGCATCATGTGTTAACTACCAACTATCAGGGTGATTACTTGCTGTGCCACGACCTCAAAAACCTGCGCCTGATCGATTTGGCCGAGATACTGGATGTTCCGCGCCAACTACCGCGCGAATATGAAACCCTCTCGGATCTGCCTTGGGGGCCTGAAGCCCTGGTCCAACTGGGAGCGGTAGATAGATTTGCACAGGAGCGTCTGGAGCGGTCAGTGGAATCCTTGTTCTGTACATCGGATGGCAATAAAAATCTGTGAAAATAAGATGGGTAAAAATATTTCTGTGCAGAAAAAACCCTGTCTATACTCTCGATAACGACCCGATTTTAGCCCTATACACCATAAAAGACCCACTTTAGCTATGGCGATTCCCCTGTTAATTTGTGATGACTCAATGATGGCGCGCAAGCAAGTCGCACGCTCTTTACCGGAAGGGTTGGAGGTGGATATCACCTTTGCCACCAACGGTGCTGAGGGCTTGCAAGCCATTCGCGACGGCAAGGGTGAGATGGTATTTCTGGACCTGACCATGCCCGAGATGGATGGTTACCAAGTGTTGGAAGCGGTGAAAACCGAAGGCCTGGATGCAATGATCATTGTAATTTCGGGCGATATTCAACCCACGGCACATGCCCGCGTTACCCAGTTGGGCGCGCTGGATTTTATCCAGAAGCCGGTTAATCCCGAAAAACTGGCTGATACCCTGCGGAAATTTGGTTTGATTTGATTCTGGTGTTTTGCGCGTTCTGCCGTTAGATTGCCGCCAGTTTGCTAACTACTGAACTGGCGCCTATTCATGACTTTCTCTTCGCTTTCCCTTTCCCGCTTTGGCCAAAAACTCTGCACTGATGCCGGCATAGTCACCCTGATGGATGACCTGGGTGATGCCTTGCGCGTTAACCCGAACATGATTTTTATGGGCGGTGGTAACCCCGCACGTATTCCGGCGATGGAGCAAGCGTTTGAAGAGGCCTTGCGCGCAACCTTGGATAATGAGAAAGAGGCACATCAACTGCTGGGTGTGTACCAGCCGCCGCAAGGTGACGCAGAATTATTGGATGCGATTGCAGAATTATTGCAACGTGAATATGGTTGGCCAATTTCACGCGCGAATATCGCGTTATCCAACGGCAGCCAATCTGCATTTTTTGTTTTATTTAATTTACTGGCGGGTGAATATCCCGATGGCAGCAAGAAACAAATTCAACTCCCGTTAACGCCCGAATATTTGGGTTACAGCGATTTGGGAATTGATGCCGATTTTTTTACCGCAACTCGTCCAGCCATCGAATTATTGCCCGATGGCTTTTTTAAATACCATGTGGATTTTGCGCAATTAAAAATCACGAAAAACACTGGTGCTCTCTGCGTATCCCGCCCCACTAATCCCACCGGCAATGTGATTAGTGATGAAGAATTATCGAAGCTGGATGAACTCGCGCGTGCGCATAAGGTTCCATTTATTGTAGATGGTGCCTATGGTACGCCTTTCCCGAATATTTTATTTGCCAATGCAACACCGCATTGGAATGACAATACAATTCTGGTGTTGAGTCTTTCCAAGCTGGGTTTGCCCGGTGCGCGTACCGGGATTGTGATTGCAAATCCGGATATGATTAACGCCTTTGCCAAAGCCAACACTATTCTCAGTTTAGCGACAGGTAATTTTGGTCCAGCACTCGCAAAACATTTGTTGGCTGATGGAAAAATATTGCAGCTGAGTCGCGCAGTGGTTGCGCCTTTTTACCGCGCGCGTATGGAACATGCAGTAGCTACCTTTAAACATCACCTTGGCGATTTACCTTGTTTAATCCATAAACCGGAAGGTGCGATTTTTTTATGGCTTTGGTGTAAAGGTTTACCCATTTCCAGCGAGGAACTTTATCAGCGCTTAAAAGCGCGCGGGGTATTGGTTGTGTCCGGGCATCATTTTTTTCCCGGTTTGAAAGAAGACTGGCAACACCAGCATGAATGTATTCGCGTGACCTATTGCCAGGACGCCAACATAGTAGAGCAGGGCGCGCAGATTATTGCGGATGAATTGCGCTGTATTTATGCAACAACCTAATTTTAATCATTGGTTTTCGAACGGAATGTTTACAAGCCTTCCATAAAAAACCGGAAAGCCTCGCGACTTTCCGGAAAAATGTGCGTCCGGTGCTTATGGTCTCCAATTAATATTCGGCGCGGTTAACCCATTAGTAATATCGAATAAGAAAAATCAGGGCCGAAGCCCTGATTACTCGCGTGCGAAATTACAAATTGGGGATAGTGGATGTAGACCAGCTTCTAAAGTTCACACCATGCGGGCTTTGATCTGCACGCAACTTCAAGCCTATGGTTTGATAGAGTTCTGATTGGGTTTTTTTACCGGCATTCAGTACTCTGCCTCCAACAATACCTCCACCACCTACAATAATTGGTACGTCGATATTATTGTGAGCATCAGGGTTACCCATATCAGACACCTGGGTGAAGATTGTGGTACTTAACAACCCGGCTGCATTCAATTTATCGAGCAGGTTTTTGGTTAGCCCCTGCATGTAGACAATATCTTCGGTGTATTGAGCAAGTTTAAAATGGTGTGAATCGTGAGAGAGACGATTTCCTAATTTATCAAACTCATGAGTATGTGCATCTGTACCAAACGCAATAGATACCGACGCAGTCAAATTGCAGCTCAATGCCAATACAATAATATCGGTATGCAATCTCGCTAATGCATCAAAACCAACGGCGGTGGTTGTGGGTGGCTGCGGGCAGGACCCTCCACCTCCGCCACCGGTTCCAATTGCTGCTTCTATTTCCTGGATGGCAGTGAAATGGCTATCCAGTTTTATTTTTTCGTGTTGGCCCAGTTTGTTCCGCAAGCCACTAATTGCCTGATAATGTGCATCGACCATGGATTTTCGCGGAGCTATTCCACTGACCGGATTGGTACCTCCACCAAATAAGGTATCCAGTGCCGCTTGCGGGCTGGTAGTAGTCGCCAACGATGTGGAGCCCTCACGAGTAAGACCAGACACCTCATTAGTTCCTACACTAAGGTATTTAACCGGGAAGTTCATACCAATGGTGCGTCCCATATTCACGTCAAAACTATCTTTTGAGAAGCTGCCGTTATCGAACCGATGGAACATGACTCCATGGCCTGAACCGCTGAGGGTCGCGTCCTTTAACATCACAAAATTATTGAAATGGCTTTGCAGTGGGGCTGATAGCGCTGGAAAAGTGTTACCACTTGGAAACCAGTAATCCGGTTTCGGGAGTTCGTTCACTTGGCCGGTTTTCTGGTTATCGGTGGTTAGTGTGCCGCCACCGGAAAATACCAGGCAACTTTTATTGGGAACGCCGCCCTGGGCTTCGGCAGCACGTGCCAGCATAACCCCGCTAATCAAGCTCGAGGAGCGCAGTACGCCTGCAGAAATACCCGCGTGTTTCACAATGCGCAAAAAGTCTCTGCGCTCTTTATCAAAGCAATCTTTGTATCTCATTTTATTTACTCCAATTCGTTTCGAGGCAAGTGAGCAGAACGCGCTTTAGCGCGCCCATTGCTGCCGATACATCACAGATTCCAATACCGGAATTTCTTCCAGCATGGCGCGTGGACCACGAGTGGTCAGAATGTTAGTGAGGTCCTCAATGCCACAGCGATAGGCGGTCTCCTCTGCTTTACTGATGCGGGTATAACCGACGTTTCTATCGGTATCGATCAGGAAAATAGAGTTGATGCCCGAGCTGTAACTGACAAATTGCGTAGCCAGGCAGGTTTGTGCTTGCTGGGAAACGAGAGGGTGCTCAACCATAGTTCGTGCGAGATCCCTTGCGCCCTTGAACAGGATGGCAGGCGAGTGGATTACACGGTCAGGGTCATTCATGAATTGGAGTTGAGGGTAGGGCGAGTAGAAGGTACCGCTATCCACAATCGGATTTCCTTTGAGGTCAGTAGTACGGACACGGCCGACGGTATCGAAGTTTTCCATACCACCCCCCAACGGGTTAATGATTTCGCCGTGACAGTTGGAACAACTGGTGCCACCGGTAATACGATCAAAGATCATCCGTTGGGTAGTTGTAGGGTTTTCATAGAATGCTTTATCGCGCGCTGCCAAGGCTTCACGGTCAAGGCTGACACCGGCTGGTGGTTCGGGAATGTCCTGGCACATCAGCTTCCGGCGAACAGCTACCGCACGAGTGATCATGTTGGAATCTGTCGTAGTAGCGTAACGGGACATAAACGCACCTGATAACAGGATACCGCCGCGGTCAGTAGTAGTTACCTTGACGAAACCATCTGCATCCTGAGTGCCGCTGAAGGGCAGGCCGTAGTGCGATGCCAGGGTGGAGTTAACGTGGGTGTAGTTGGGTAGGTAAATCGAGGCAAAGGTACTGGAGGAATCCAGCATGGCTGCCGCGAAGTTCTTGCTCAACTCACTTTTCATGGCTGTGCCCAGGGTTGGGAAGTTGCTAAATGCTGTCTTGGTCTGTGCTTCCAGCCTTTCGGTCATCAGCCAACGGTTGACCAGATCACCTAGTAACAGTTTGGTGTTTGATGAGTTGAGCAATGTAGCTGCTTGTGTACGAATTCCCGCAACCGTATTCAAGGTTCCATTAGCCGCTGCCGCCATGAGGGTGGCATTGGGGGTGGAACCGGTATAGGTGTAACTCAGGTAGGTCGCCATTTCATAGTTGGTGAGTTTGTATACTCCCGTGCCCGAAAGCTCACCAATCTCTGAGCGATACAGGAACTGAGGTGATGAAAACATGGTAGCCATCGCGATTTGCATACCATCTGTCACCGTGCGGTTACCGCTAGAGCCGGAGGCCAGATTGAGGTAGGTCGTTTGCTCTTCTGTCGTTAATGGGCGACGGAAGATTTTTGGGCCAAGGGTGTTAACCAGGGTATTGGCGCAGCTGGCAGATGGCGTGCAACCCAGTACCGCACTCCACCGTGTTGCTACATCGGCAGCAATACGCTCTGCGTTGACCAGGTAGCTGGTATAGCGAGTCTTGTCGATTGTCAGGGTGTTGTTATTGACAAAGGCCCCTGAAATGAAGTCATCCGGCAAGCTGGACAATAAATCCGGTTGGTAATTCACCAGATCCCTGACTGAGCGTTGGTACTCCTGTTTGGTCAGCAAGCGCAGTTCACGTTGACCATAGGCCGTTGCATTGGATGGACAGCTAAATGTGGAAACAGGATGTTCCGGGATGCCGTCACTATCCTCTTGCCAGGTTTTAATATAGGCCTCCAAATCCGCCGCGCACTGACCAGTACAGCTACCTTCAGAGCCCTGCGGCATCCACAGTGCAATAAAATCACGCAGTGTGCGGGCTTGAGTGTCGCTGCTGTGTTGGTACAAAGAGCGGTTTGCGTTCAAGGGTTGTGCGGCGGGTGTACCGTTTGCATTTTTCTCGCCGTCGACACCATGGCAAGCCACGCAGCTACGTTCGGTCCACAAGGTTTGGCCCCGTGTAGCATCGCCAACAATTACGCCAATACTGCTAGACGAGCGCGAGCTTGAGGTGACACTGGTTGAACTGCTGGTTCCACTGCTGCTAGAAGAGCCCACCGAGCTACTGCCATTGCTAAATACCACGGTCACCGGAGCAGTCGCTATTGCTGGAATACTGTCGGTGTAGCTGATGAGTTTGTAGTCATAGCTGCCAGACACAGACAACGCATCCAGATAGCTCACGCTATTGGCATTGAGCCTGGACGCAGTGTACCAACGCGCATCGGCTCCCTTGCGACGCACCAGGAAGCCGGTTTCAGTCGCACTTGCGTCCGCCCAGTTCAGGCTGGCACCACTAGTCACAGCGGTAGCCATCAAACTCAATGGCGTATTAGGTGCAGTGGCCAGGCTAATTGCCGGGGTGTTGCCCGGGTTGCTGTTGCTCAGGAACATCTTGAAGTACACCGGAACCCGTTCACCGATACTGGTCAGGCTCATCAGAACTCGCAATGATTCAACCCCATAAGCCAGGTCGAAATCTGCCGAGTTGATGACTATCGGTTTAACCGGAGACACACTGAGCGTGTTGTTGGTGTGCTTGATAATACGCACATCGAAATTGATAGCTTTAACCACGCCATGAAGAATCAGATTACCGGTGATGTTTTGCACACTGATGGCGCCGGCGGTCATACTTTCCAGAGCTGTCAGGTTCAGTTGGGTGGTGAAGTGCAAGTTAGGCAAGTAATCTGCTTCAAACAGGTAGTTGCCCTGCAAGCGACCATCGCGGACGGTATTGCCGGTATTGATACTGGTTAATGGAATTGTCAGCGTCGCCTGACCTGCAGAAGACACAGTACCTTGTAGTTGGTTAAAGGTCATGTTTTCAGCTGTTTCAGTCCCGGCTGCGTTTTTCTTAACCGTCACGAAATGAAAGGTGGAGTTGGTTGCATCCAACAACCAGCGTGCAGCGCCAGTATTGTTATTTGTTGAGCTACTACTGGAAGAGATACTGGTTGAAACAGAGCTGGCAGAGGAACTTGAGCCACCGCAGGCTACACCGTTTAAGGTAAATGCGGTGGGTGATGCGCCTATGTTGTTTACAATGAAGCCGAACGAAGCAGTCCCATTAACGGGTAAGTTACCGTTGTAGCCCGCATTCTTCACACAGATGTTTTTGCCTGTCTGGGTAAAGGTACCATCCCAAAGGTTGGCAATGGTGTCGTTGCCACTGTAAGTCCAGCACAACTCCCAACTGCTTTTAGCTGTGCCTGTGTTGGTAATGGTGGTTTTGACTTGTCCACCGCTACCCCAACTGTTGGTTATCGCATAATCCACACTGCAAACACTTTGGGCAATCGTGTTGCCAGAGGCCAGTCCTCCCAGGACGAGCCCGGAGACAAGCATCGATAATTTCACTAAATTTTTCATAATAAATTCTCTCCTAACCTGCCATTAGCGAGCGTCAAAGACGAGCGCAAAATCAACGGGAACTGCGGTGCTGATCGAGGCAATGCCAACAGCTGCGCGCAGGGCTTCCACTCCAGTTGTAAGCGAGTAATCGCCTGCCTTCATCAGGATTGGCGCGATGCTTTGCACTATGATGCGGCTGTTGGATAGTCTTTGAACGGAGACTTTAGTGGTGATGGTACCGGTCACACCGTGGAGGCTAAGACTGGCAGTGATATCGGTCGGGGCGGTTTGGCCGACTGACAAGCTGCTGAGCAGTGTGGACGGTAGCGTCACGCTCACGGTAGCCGTTGGATAGGTAGCAGTTTCGAACAACAGGTCCCTCATACGCTGATCGCGCAAGGTCACACCGGTATTCACGCTGCTGAGATCAATAATTAATGTGGCTACTCCACTGGTACTGATATTACCGCTGAATGTGGTGAAGTTATGGACTTCAACGACATGGGAGTTTTTGGTGCTTACGAAGTTTAGCGACGAGTCCGTTGTGTTCAGGTTCCAGGCAGCAGTCGCTACAGATGAACTGCTGCTGGTAGTTACAGACGATGAAGAGCGTGACGAAGAAATACTACTAGGTGACGACGAAATGCTACTACGTGATGAAGAGATCGAAGAACTTGAGCTGGATGTTGCGACACTCGAGGACGATCTGGACGAAGAGCTGGTCGTACTACCACAAGCTGTCCCTGCTACAACAGGTATTTCAGCAGAGGCTGCGCCCTTCGAACCCTGAAAACCAAACTCGATGTATTGGCCGGGTTGAATAGTACTATTCCAATTCAGGTTGGTTGCTGTGTAAGGGTTGGTTCCTGTTAGCGCGGCGTTATAGCTGTTGGTGATGCGGTTATCACCAGAGTACTGCCAGTTAACGGCCCAGCCATTGATTGGGTTTGTGCCATCATTAGTAACTTTTATCTTGGCGTTAAATCCGCTGCCCCACTGATCCTGGATAACGTACTGACAGGCTGCGAACGTTGGTATTGAAAGGGTGGAAATAGCGAGAGAAAACCCGACTGCACCAAGGGAGCGTGTGACCACCTCCCTCATGCGATGGGAAATCGCAGAGGTTTTGAAGTTATTCATAGTGTCTTCCTTTGAGAGAGGTCGAATAGCATCGACCTGATTTTTAACAAGTTGCTAAAAATAATTTTCCTTAAGAGTCCTACAGCACACTGAACTGATGTGGAAAATCGCAAGGTTGATGAAGCTCGATAGGAGCCGATCTAATTTATTGTTGTAATTGCGATAGCAAGCTTTCTTTCCGTTGATACAACTGTGTCTAACTGCCGGGAATTGAATATCCCGTCATAGGCCTTGAGATTGTTTTGGAGAAAATACAAAAGTTTGTGGGTCGATCTTAGTTATTGTTAACGACTCAATATTTCGGGGAAAAAAGGAGAGAAGATCAGGTTTCCTTACAGCTTTTCCTCGGCTAGCACACGACATACATATATAACTTTATTATTGGTATGTTCGCTTTATTAAAATAAAACAATATTAATTGTAGTCAACTGTACACTAAGTGTAATCGGATACAAATTTTAAAAAGGCGGCAGGTAAAAAGGGCGGTCGTTTTTCTTAACTAACTGTTTACTAAAGAAATGTCGTCAAAAATTTTAAGTTAATTTTTACCATAAGTGATTTTGTTGTTTGCTAATAAAAATATCGTCAATGGCTGCTAAGTAAGTAGATAGGTATTTATTCTACTCAGGTGTTGTTTGCCAGTGATTAGTTACTGCTGAAGGCTGGGAGCCCATAAACAAAAAACCGGAAAGCCAATTGGCTTTCCGGTTGAAGGTCGCATCCGGGTTGCGTTCCAAGTTCCTGAGTTTACAGACCGTTTCCGTTTATCCACACATTGTTAATGCGGCCGTTCGCCGTGGGCATTCTCACGCTGGCGTAACCGGCTTTTTCCGCGATAGTCATGAGCACATTGGTGTGGTTTACCCCGCCCTGGGTGGCCACTTGATCCCCCCAGCGCTTGCCCGGCTCACCCAAGGGGCGCAAATCAACTGATCGCCCAGTGACCAGCCCGGCATTTTTTCCTCCCGCCAACAGCATCGGGATACGGTGATGGTTGTGGTAATTACCATGGCCCAAGTCGGAAACCGTACAAATGATGGTGTTATCCAACAGGCTGCCGTTCACATCCGGGGTAGCGGCCAACTTTTGGATAAATTGACGAAGTTGGCCCATCCACCAGACCTTACTGGTGGTGTGGGCTGCCGCATCCTGGTGGGACAAATCATGGTCGCCGGTGCTGGTACCTGGAACCACTATGGGCGATACAGGTACGCCGTACATAAACGCGATGCTGCGGGTAATGCCACAAGACAGGGTTGCTACCGCAATATCCTGTTGAATGGCGGAGATATTTGCCAGCACCTGGGTTGCCCAGAGTGCCTGTTCTTCACCGCCGATCACCGCATCCACACGGGGTTTAATGCTGGTTCCCACGTCCAGACAACCCGACATTGACGCTGCGTTGAGTTTTTGCTCCAGAACATCCAGCGCGGCGACATGTTGTTCCAGTCGATCCCGTTCGATGCTACCCAGTGCTGTGCTCAAACGAGTCAGATCCTCTCGTGCTCGCGCCAGAACCTGGAGTTGCGCAGGATCAACGCCGTTAGTAACCGCGCCAAACAATTGCGGGTAAAGGGTACGAGGATCGTCCACCGGATGCAGGCTGGTGCCGTTGTCATAGCTGATGCGTTTGGAGGTATCGCTACCCCATTTGGTGCCCACACCCATTTGCAGTGAAGGACGGGACACGCCGGAGGTGGCGCGATTGGCCCAGTCTTCTTTTCCCATTTGCACCTCAATGGACGAGGCGCCAGACGCAGAGGTTGCTACTCCGGTGAGGCATTTGAGTGCACCGCCTTCATGAGTATTGGCTGTGCCTTCGTAGCCAATCCCATCCAGGAACAGCAGGTGCTGTGCTACCGGTTGCAAAGGTGCAGTCATACCCGGGAAACTGGCACCTGCAAGTGCACCAGCGCGCGGGAAAAACACATCCGGTACACAACCATTGGGATGATAAATAAACAGGGTGCGAGTGCGTTGAACTTCAGCTGCCATGGCTGAGCGGGCGAGCATGGCCGCCAGCGGGGTCATCGCGGTCACAGACCCAGCCGCTATGGCTTTGATTAATGAACGTCTTTTCATGATGACTCCTATTTGCGATTCAGGTAGCTGGGTGAAGTTACGGTTTCGAGCATCATGTCGCGCAGGTCAGTGGACTTGCCCTGCCAGCGCGAGTAGCTCGCATCAACCGAACACTGGTTAGGATCGGAAACACCTGTCGCAAAACGGAGGTACTGTTGAGTCACACATTTGGATGCTGCTTCGGCACCGGAGCTGGCTAATACAGTTGACAGGCCGCGCAGGTCGGTGAAGTTGTAGCTATCTGTCTCGGTCATTACCGCCAAGCCGGAAATACTGCCACTGGCATCCACAGGAATGTTGTTGCCCTCCAGGGTGCGGAAGCGGCCCACGGCGTCATAGTTCTCAAAACCAAAACCAATATTGTCGATGTACTGGTGACAGGACTGGCAGTTGGTATTGTTGGTATGGGCCGCGAAGCGTTGACGTGTTGGCTTGTTGGGATCAAGCGGCTCAACTTCGCCCACGTTCGGTGGTGGTGGCGCGAAATCCTGGCAGAGCAGGTTGCGACGCACCAGTAATCCGCGGTGGATCGGATGGGATTCCTTTTGAGTCGCAAGGGTTGCGGTAATAGCGCCCAGGTGGAGCACACCGCCACGTTGTGCGTTAGTTGCTACCTTCTGGAATTGCTCACCGCTGACACCGGCAATACCGTAATAGCTAGCCAGTGGGCCGTTAATAAAGCTGAAGCCTGGGTTAAACACATCCGCAATTTTGTAGCCGGGTTTGAGGAATATTTCCGTCAGGAAATTATCCAGTTCGGTTTTCATGGCCGCGCCGATTGCCGGCGTAAATTGCGGGAACAGGGTTTTGTCGCGTTGCAGGTTGGCGAGATCATCCACATGCAACCACTGCTTGCCAAAGTAGGCAAATTGCGCACCGGCTTTCGCATTTCCTAACAGGCGTTCTGCCTGGGTACGCAACTGTGCTGGAGTGCTCAGGCGGTTGTTGTCAGCTTCGGTGAACAGCGTTGCATCTGGCATTGAACCGGTGAAGGTGTAGGCCAGCAGCGATGCAGTTTCATATTGGCTGAGACTGCCGGTGCCACTCACTGTGGTTCCAATCTCTGAGCGGTACAGGAAGTTGGGCGATGACAGCATCGCTTGGATAACCAGACGTGCACCGGCGTCGTTGCTCGCGCCCAGACGGAACAAGTTGTTGTACGAGGTTTGTTCTGCACTGGTCAGCGGACGACGAAACGCACGCTTGCCAAACGCGGGTACGAAGGTCGAGGCACATTGGTCGCGCGGCGTTGAAGTCGTACAGCTCATCAAACTGGTCAGGCTGGTATTGGTTGCAAGATTTTTAGCCGCATTCCAATAGGTATCCATACTGCCACTGCTGATCTTGTTGGCGTTGACGTTATCGAAGCCTTTGACCTTGGTATCCGGTTCAAAGCTGGCAGCGATAGTCGCCCCGTTGGCGACACCCAGCAGGTCATTGACGGTGTTGGCATATTCGCGATTGGTCAGCAAACGCAAACGACGCGGCAATATGTCCTCGCCGGTGGTGCAAACGACCGGTGGTTTCCAGGTGAGAATGTAATCGGCAATTTTGGTTGCACACTCACCCACACAACTGCTGGGGTCATTGAGCGGCATGGTTGAGTCGATCTTGGTGATCAATGAATTGCGCGTCCAACGATCCACCACTATCGGGCGCATCGGGTTATCGCCACGCGCGCCGTGACAGTTGGCACAACCTTTCTGGGTATAGAGCTGCTCCCCGGTCAGATTACTCACAACGCTTGAGCTGACGGAAGATGAGCTTCTGCTGCTTGAGGACGAACTCATCACCGGCTTCAGTGACAGGAAGTAAGCGGCGGTGTCAGCGGCACATTGGCCTACGCAAGCAGCTGGGTCGCTTTTCGGCATATTGTCTTCAATGTATTTGACGATATTAGCCGCCGTGGTAAAGCGCAGGTTGCGCGGATCTATTTTGCTCAAACTGCTGCCAGCAGTGCCATCGGCGTTTACTGCATGGCAGAACAGGCAGCCGACAGCGGGTGTTTCCCACAGGGTTTTGCCGCGCGCTGCATCGCCGGGTAATGCTGTGAGGCTGGAGGATGAGCTGCTGCGAATGCTGGAGCTTGTGCTGCTGGAGGAAGGATCAACCCCCTGATTCCAGAGTACATTCACCGGTGTTGGATGGGCAGAGGGGATGCTGCCTTTGTAGCTTATGATTTTGAAATCATAAGGGCCAGGCAAGGGTAGCGTATGGTTGAAACTCACGCTGTTAACACTTAACCCCCCCAGGCTAACCCAGCGACCATCGCTGCCTTTGCGACGCACTAAAAAGCCGGTCTCATCGGCGCTGGTGTCTGCCCAGTTGAGGTTAACCGAGCCGTTTATGTTGACTTGCCCCATTAGTCCGACCGGTGCCGTAGGCGCCGAGGCCAGAATGATAGGGTTGGGAGCAGTCGCTGCATCGCGCTTCAAAAACATTTTGAAATACACGGGTACGCGCTCGCCTATTGACGATGCGCCTACTGCTGCGCGCAAGGCTTCAATACCCGCGTTCATCTCAAAATCCGTCGAGTTGATCAGGATTGGTTTGCGCGGCGATACGCTCAGGCTGTTGCTACCGTGTTTGATAACCAATGCATCAAACGCCACTGATTTCACTGCGCCGTGCAGAATCAAATTGCCGGTTAAAGGCTGAATGGCAGTGGCGCCTACTGAGAGGTTGTCAAGGCTCGCCAGATCCAACTGGGTGGTGAAGTGCAAGTTGGGGAGCAAGTCAGATTCAAACAGCATTTGCTTCATGCGCGTGTTGCGTAAATCAATGCCGGTCACAATACTCGCCAGGGGAATCGTGAGCGTAGCGTTGCCTGCATTCGACACAGTACCCTGCAGTTGGTTGAAGCTAAATGTTTCCGCCACATCCGTATTTTTCACTGAAACAAAGTTCAGCAGGGATTTGGTTTCATCCACAAACCACTGAGCCTTGCCGCTCACGCTGCTACTGCTCACGCTAACTGAGCTGCTACTGCGACTGGTGGATGTTGATGATGAAGTTAGTGGCGGAAGGCTACTGCTACTACTGCTTGTAGGTTGGCTGCTGGTACCACCGCCACAACTTGCGCCATTCAAGGTAAAGTTTGTTGGTATCGCTGCGGGCGCATTGTTGTGGGTAAAGCCAAAATTAGCGCTGCCGTTGGTGGGTAAATTACCGTTGTAACTGGCATTTTTTACGCACACACTTTTTCCATTTTGAGTGCGCGTGCCATTCCACAAATTGTTAATGGTTTCGCTGCCGTTAAATGTCCAGCAGAGTTCCCAACTGCTTTTTGCGCTGCCGAGGTTGGTGAGGGTTACATCTGCCTGGCCACCGTTGCCCCAGTTATTAGTGATTTTGTAATTTACGCTGCAGTTAGTCTGGGCGAGTGCTGTGCTTGTGGCAAAAATTCCCAGCGCCATCAATCCCGCAGGAAACAGCAATTTGGATAAGAATCGTTTCATAGTCGTTGCTCTCCTGGCCAATTAACGGGCGTCAAAGACGAGAGTGAAATCCACGGGAACTGCCTTACTAATCGAGGCGATACCCACTGCCGCACGTAGGGCTTCCACACCGGTGCTGAGGTTGTAATCCGCAGCGCTTACCAAGACGGGAGTGAGGTTTTGTACCAGTACGCGGGACGCTGTCAGTTTTTGAACCGAGAGGCGAGTAGCGAGCGGCTGGTTGATGCCATGCAGGTTCAAGGTGGCGGTAATATCAATTTCGTTCGTGCTGCCTACCGCCAGGCTGGCCAGCAAACCATTGGGCACAGTCAGGGTGATAGTGGCACTTGGATAGCTGGCAACTTCGAACAACAAGTCACGCATACGTTGATCGCGCAAGGTGATCGCGGTATTGACGCTGCTTAGATCAATAACCAATGTCGCTGTACCTGTATCGCTAATACCACCGGATAGCTGATCGAAACCGTGTGCTTCAATCACGTTGGTATTTTTGGTGGTGACGAAATTGAGATAAGAGGCAGCGGAGTTCAGGCTCCATGCATTGGTTTGACTCAGGGATGAGGTGCTGGACGAACTGCTAATAGATGGTAACGATGAGCTACTCAAGATTGAACTTGCTGATGAGAAGGGCGGGCTGCTGCTCAACACGCTGCTTTTGCTACTGGAAGAACTGGCCAGGCTGCTCGGGACGCTACTGGAAGGAGCGCTGCTCGAACCAGGTTGCGTGTTACAGCCAATGCGGTCACCGCTTACGGCCACGTCATCAATCCAACCTTCGATACCGCCACTTTGTTGATAGCTCCTGAAGCCGAAGCCTAACCAGTCGAGACTTGCTGGGACTGCGGCAAAACCGGGTAGGTTAGTGGCGCCAGTCGTTCTGCCTCCGTTAGTGAAAAACAATTCCTCGCCATTGCGGAAGAAGCGATAGGTTTGCGTTTGGTTATTCACGTACCACTCGGTGCATACCCAACTGCTATCAAAGTTGTAGGCGTAAGCACCCTGGAGTGATACATCACCCGGTTCTACGTTGTAGATGTATTGGTGTTTGCCGCTGGCTTCTTGCACTGTATCCACAAAGCGAAACTCAGCATTGTTACCGCGTGAAGTTACGAAGGTGCCGTGAAGCCAGGTGTTGATATTGGGTACCGGCGTTTTCATCTTGTAATAGAGTCGACCCCAATGGGTGCCGGAAACGCTGTTCTTTTTGAAATAACCGTAGTTACTAGCGTTGGTGCTAGTGAACTTCACCGAACGATTACCGCTGCGTGCTTCCTGCCCTTGTACTACGGCTATACCGTTACCCTCCTGGGTAAATCCCGCCGGCACAGTGCCGGGTGTGGTGTTTTCAAAGTCGAGACAGAAAAGTGGATTAGCTCCGCAGCCATTCGCAATAGGTGTAGAGCTGGCCGAGCTGCTATTGGAGCTTGGTGCACTGGAGGAAGTTGGGGGTGAGGAGGAGGGGGCAGAAGACGATGTGCCCTGGCAGATAGCTCCTGCAATCACGGGAATTTCTGCTGCTGCACTTCCTTTACTTCCTTGCACACCGAATTCTACGGTTTGATTGGGTTGTAAATTTCCATTCCAGTTGAGATTACTGGCGGAGTAGGGATTGCTCCCTGATAGAGTTGCATTCCAGCTGCTGGTAATTCGGTCCGCACCGTTGTATTTCCAATTTATGTTCCAGCCAGATACAGGTGCTGTACCAGAATTGGTCACTTTAATCGTGGCGGTGAATCCGCTGTTCCACTGGTCGTTTACGACATACTGACAGGCGCCAAACGCCTGTGGTGTAAACGAGTTAATCGCGAGTGAGACTCCAAGCGCCCATAGCGGATGGCAAATCCATCCTTTCATGGGGCGAGGTAATCTCGCTGTGGTTGCAAGGTAGCGCATAGGTAACTTCCTCCTGGGTTTGGTTTGTGTCAGCGGTCTTTAACTAACTCGGTTAAAGCGACTTTCCCTAATCCCGAAACGGCGCATGCACTGCCAAAAGCCAAGGTCGTCTACAAGGGTGGGTGTGTTTTATCGTTATTGTTTTGTTGTAATCAGTGTGATTGCGTTAACAAATTTTTATTTAAAATATGCGATGCCGGTTCTTATTTCGATTTTGTTATTACCTCCCTCAAGGAAAGAGGATCTTCTCAGGTTGTAGTAAAAATCTTATTTATGCGCTAAAAAATGTGAAAATTCGGTAAATTTCGTCAATAGATGACAGGTGAAGGGTTTTTTATTATTCGGAAATATTCCCATTCAAGCATCTGATCAAATACGATTATTTAAATGATTGCGCAATCTTATTGTTGTTGTGCGCAAATCTAGTACAGAGCCGGATAATGGGCAATTTTTAAATGGGACCGGATTTGGGGATTGTTAAAGAATTATTAAGGCGTGGAAATAAGGGGGGAAATTCGTTGGGAGGCTTTCCTGGTGCGGGGTGGTGAGGATTTTCTTGGTTAGGTTTTAGTTGGCACCGGCAAATCGGTTAACAAAAATTATCAGTTGTAGCGGCCAAAATTATTATCCATAGCTAAAACTGCTCATTAGTAAAAACTTAGGGATAAAAAAACAGCGCCCGAAGGCGCTGCTTAAAAGTATCGATAACTGATTTTCTTGCTGATGCTTACGACCACACGCCGGTGAGAGCGCCTGCAGAGTAAGCCGTGTAACCAGTCAAACCAATTGCTTGTGCTGCGTTGTCCAGCAGTTGGGTGTGCATGCTGCCACCAACCACACGACCACCGCGGAATGAGCTGCTGCCAGAAGCCAGCATCAAAGGCGCATCTTCACCCAAATGAACCTGACCGTTACCCATGTCGCTCAACTGTACGATCAAGGTTGAGTTAAACAATGGCGCGCCAGTCTCGTCTGGAGTGGTTTTCAGGATATTGATCAAGCTTGCAACACGACCTTGCAAGTAAGCACGTTGAGCAATGAATGGAGCATCCTGACCCACGTGGATAGAACCGTGGTAAGTGTCAGTAAAACCGGTAGCGGCGAAGTTACCACCATCGGTACCCATTTGAATGCTAACTACCTTGGTCAGGTTACATGCCAGTGCCAGAGCAGCGTTACGTGCTTGCTGATCAAATATCTGGGTGAAGTGTGCACCCAGCATTGGATCTGCTTCGGTAGTGCCGAAGTTATCCCACGCTGGATTGGTGCAAGCTCCGCCAGTAGTAGTGGTGGAGTTGTTCAAATCGGTTTTCAGCTTCTGGATTGCAGCGATGTTTTCATCCACGCGCAATTGTTCTTCAGCGGACAATTGAGTACGAATTTTATTCAACGCAGCCAGGTTTACGTCATAAATTTTCAACTGTTGTTGTTGAGCGGTAGAGCCAGTGCTGGCGCCACCGGTAAACAAGCTGTTGAACACAGTACGTGGGTTACTAACGTAGGTAGATTGGGTCCAGGTGTTTACCGAGGAGATAGAGCAATCCAGGGTTGCGCCTTGGGCGTTGTTGGCCATAACGCCGAGACGCAAAGAACCAAAGCGTGAGCTCGCACCAATAGCAGACTGTGCAAGTACGTTATCCACAGTAGTACCGTTGCCGTTGAAGGCGCCCAGTACACGGAAGGTCAGGCCGTGGCCACCCGCTGGAGTAGTACCGGAAACAATGGCTGCATTGCTAACGAAAATACAGTTTTGTTTGTGGGTATCCATCGGTTGCGAACAGGCCTTCATTACCAGGGCACCATCAGAACCTGATGGTGTGAAGGTAACTGCTGCGTGGCCTGGTGTGCCGCCAGGAATAAATACAAAAATTACACGCTTAACTTTATTGGAAGAAGTTTGCGCCTCGGCGAAGCGGCTGGACAGTACGCCCATTGCCAGGGTAGATGCCTGAAGCGCTGGTATGGAGATACCAGTTTTGGCAACAAACTTTAAAAAATTGCGGCGATGTTCATCAGCCATTTTTTTGAAGTCATTCATAGTTAAAACCCTTTTTATCCCTTGCCAGTGAAATCACTGACGATTGATTGGGAAGAAATCTTTTTGTAAAGGGTGGGGCGTACCCCACCCGGATTTTTAGGTTCGCTGGCAATTAGAAATCTTTGCGGTAACGCACAGACTTCAAGCTACCCAAGCTTTGCAACATGACTTTCGGGCTATTGCTATTGGCAGCCATTTGCTGAATCAGCGCGGCAACTTCATTAGCGTTAGCTTGTTGTTGGGCAGCAGGCAACTGGATTGGCTTGTCATCGCTACCGGTCAGGTTGCGATCGAAGTAGCTGGTGCCAGTACCGAACGCCATGCGGTAGTTGTTTTCAACGAAACACGCACGCAGTTGCGAGTAGCCATCAGTTGAGGCAACCAGTTTGGCGCCCAGGTTATTGGTACCAGTAAAGGTCAGGCTCTTGCCATCGTCCAGGCTGTTTAGGCCGTACAAGGTACCATCATCTTCCTGGAAGGCCACAGACAGGTTGTTGTTGTCACGGGTACGTGGCAGGCCAACCGGGCTGAAGTCTTCGAAGCCGAAACCGAGTGGGTTGATGATCTTCAAGTGGCAGTTAGTACATGGGCTTACGCTAGTCAGGAAGTGGTATTCCTGGCGAGCAGTTGCAAATCCGCCCTGGCTGGCCTTCAGTGCTTCAAACGCTTGTGCTTGTTCTTCGCGCAGTTTATCCAGTGCCAAACCAGTTGGTGGGTTAGGTACGTCATGACACAGGAATGAACGACGGGTACGAACTGCACGGATGATCGGAGCAGTTTTGGCGAAGTGAGCGTTGCGCGCCATAAATGCACCCGAAGCAATCAAACCGCCGCGGTTGGTGGTGTTCACTTTACTTACACTGGTCCCCAAACCACTGGTGCTCAGGCCATAGAAGCTTGCCAGAGCCGAGTTGGCGAAGGTGTAAGAGCTGCTGTACAGGTTGGCGAAAGGTGCACCGTCCAGAATTACGTCGTTATAGATTGCACGTGCTTCTTCCAGCATGGCTTTTTGTACATCGGTAGTGTAGGTCGGGTAGAGCGCCGGGTTGCGAGTATCGTACGGCAGACCTTCTGCATCCAGCCATTGAACAGCAAAGTTACCGAAGTGTTGACGTGCCTTGGTGGTAGCCAACAGGCGGGTAATTTGAGTTTCAATTTGCGCTTTGGTCCACAGAGACTTGCTGTCAGCTGCAGCCAACAGGGTTGCATCCGGAGTGCTACCGGTGTAGGTGAAGGCCAGGAATGATGCGAGTTCATACTGAGTCAACACGTAAGCGGTATCAGGCAGGGTAGTGCGATCAGCACTTGGAACATCGTTAATGCTGATGTTTGCAGACGCATCTACAGTACCAGCACGCAGGTCAGCCACTTTCACACCCATTTCACTGCGGTACAGGAATTGTGGTGAAGTGAATACTGCACGCAGAGCCAGTTTCAATGCATCGCTGGTAGTAGAAACACCCAGGCTAGAGGAGAAGAAGTTTGCATAGTTGGTCTTCTCTTCAGTGGTTAGCGGACGACGGAAGGCGCGTTTGGCGAAGTCGGCGACGAAAGTATCACCGCAAGCCGCTACAGTGCCTGAACAGGTAGCAACGCCAGAGAAGCTGCGAGCGGCTGCCGCGTCAGCAATCTTGCCTGCTAGGAGTTCGTAAGCGCGCGCGCTGTTCTCGGAGATAGTGGCACGGGTGTTGTTAGTGAAGCCGTTAACCAGAATATCTGCCGGGATAGAGGCCAAGGTGGCTGCATCCAGCGTCGTTTTTAGATCTACACCAGTCAGATCCAACACGCTGTTGATGTATTCACCCTTGCTCAGGATACGCAGGGAGCGGTCAGCATAAGTTGGGGCACAGCTGTCGCCCACGCACACGTTGCTTACAGAGCTGGATGAGCCTACTGAGCTCACGGAAGAACTGGTGCTGCTGGTAGTTACACGACCACGCAGAGACCAGAGGTAAGCTGCAACGTCTTGACAGGCGTTGTTGTTACAGTGACCGAGCATGTTGTCTTTGATAAACACTGACAAATCCAGCGCGGAGCTACCGGTGTAACCTCTGCCGGCATATTTGCTCATGGTGTGATAGGTGAAGCTATTCACGTTAAATTGAATATTTCCTTCACTGAATACACCGTCGCCGTTGGTATCTTTGTGACAACCAGTACAGCTACCTGAACCAGTAAAAATTGTCTGACCAGTAGTAGCGTTACCAGTAAACGCAGCACTGCTCACGCTGCTGGAGGTAGCAGAAGTAGAGCTGCCGGAGCTGGTAGTGTCAGTGCTGTACACCAGCGTTAGCGGGGAGGTAGCTGCAGACGGAATACTGTCGGTGTAGCTAATCACTTTGTAGTCATAGCTGCCCACAGTAGTCAATGAATCCAGGTAGCTAACTGTGTTGGCTGCGGTGTTAGCTGCTGTTGTCCAACGACCATCTGCACCTTTACGACGCACCAGGAAACCCGTTTCGTTAGCGCTGGTATCTGCCCAGTTCAGGCTGGCTGAACCTCCGGAATTAACCACGCCGCTCAAGCTCAATGGTGCTGTTGGCGCAGTTGCCAGGCCGATTGCCGGAGTATTGGTTGGGTTGCTGTTGCTCAGGAACATCTTGAAGTACACAGGTACTTTCTCACCGATGGTGCTCAAGCCTGCGATAGAGCGCAGTGATTCCACGCCAGCAGCCAGGTCGAAATCAACAGCATTGATTACGATTGGTTTTTTGGGTGAGAAGGACACGCTACCGCTGCTGTTTTTAACTACCAGTGCATCAAACACTACCGACTTAACCACACCGTGCAGGACCAGGTTACCGGTCACGGATTGGACCGCAGTGCTACCAGCAGCCATAGCTTCAATCGC